>NZ_JAVVES010000139.1:0-1114 GCF_032250955.1 Sulfuriflexus sp.
TCACTGCCGCACAGGCAGCTTAGAAAGTTGCAAGGCGAGCGGGTTAGCGGGCTCCATGCTTCACTGCCGCACAGGCAGCTTAGAAAGCACAGCTTCAATATGCAGCTGGTACGCGCCGCTTCACTGCCGCACAGGCAGCTTAGAAAAGCCTGCAATTCCTTTAATTGACTGCGAAATTCTTCACTGCCGCACAGGCAGCTTAGAAATTTCGTTATCACAGCTACGCCGACCAACGAAACTTCACTGCCGCACAGGCAGCTTAGAAAACCACAATGTAGTGTAATTAACATAGTATGTACTTCACTGCCGCACAGGCAGCTTAGAAATAAAATAAATAGTTACCTAACCCGTTACCTAACTTCACTGCCGCACAGGCAGCTTAGAAAATTTTACCTGCGACAGAAAGTGCAACAGTGGCCTTCACTGCCGCACAGGCAGCTTAGAAAAGGAAGCCACGGTCGCCGAGCTGGTGGGTGTGCTTCACTGCCGCACAGGCAGCTTAGAAATGTTGAAGCTCGCTCATTTCATCACCCCTTTGCTTCACTGCCGCACAGGCAGCTTAGAAATCGAACCGGTCGGCCTGCTGGTCGTAGTCGGCCTTCACTGCCGCACAGGCAGCTTAGAAATGACAGTTTTGACCCTCTGCCGACTGGCGTATCTTCACTGCCGCACAGGCAGCTTAGAAACGCCCGACGCGCTAACGACGTCGTCCACTACGCTTCACTGCCGCACAGGCAGCTTAGAAAACGATCAGCGGCAGGCCGTGATCGACCGCTTTCTTCACTGCCGCACAGGCAGCTTAGAAATCGAAGGCGGTCAGGTTAGCCAGCGGATTCTCCTTCACTGCCGCACAGGCAGCTTAGAAAAATTATTAATATGATTGATGTTGTAGTTAGTGCTTCACTGCCGCACAGGCAGCTTAGAAAACACTCTACGAGTATAGTCGTTTCGGTAAACTCTTCACTGCCGCACAGGCAGCTTAGAAATGTCGAGCTTCTTCCGGTTTTTCGATACGCCACTTCACTGCCGCACAGGCAGCTTAGAAAATCACGTGCGAGATAACACAAGTTACTTTAATCTTCACTGCCGCACAGGCAGCTTAGAAAATGTGTAT
>NZ_JAVVES010000013.1:0-52834 GCF_032250955.1 Sulfuriflexus sp.
TTTCA
Source organism: Sulfuriflexus sp. (assembly GCF_032250955.1). Classification (NCBI taxonomy): domain Bacteria; kingdom Pseudomonadati; phylum Pseudomonadota; class Gammaproteobacteria; order Chromatiales; family Granulosicoccaceae; genus Sulfuriflexus; species Sulfuriflexus sp. The sequence goes on from NZ_JAVVES010000013.1 coordinate 6, forward strand.
CCTTGGCGGACTGGATCTTTATCCTGATGGTGTTATACGGTAAATCTTACCCACCACATCTGGGGAAGAGCCTATAATTCTGCCAACATGTCCCGCAAACAAAAGATACGATTCAAAGTCTTGCGCGACAGCGCACTCAAGACAGCACGTGCCTGGGCCATAAAGGAACTGGCCATGTCACTCTGGCATTACGTGAATAAAAAATGGGCGCTTAAAGGCTGGGAACGGTGGTTGTCATGGGCCGTTCGAAGTCGCCTTGACCCCATCAAGAAAGTGGCTCGAACGATAAAAGAACATCTGTGGGGCATACTCAACGCTGTTGTATTAAAGGTCAGTAATGGTCCAGCAGAGGGACTCAATAGTCGCATCAAAATGATCAAGGTACGCAGCCGTGGTTTTCGTAATAAAGACCGTTTTGCGAATGCAATCTACTTTCACCTTGGCGGACTGGATCTTTATCCTGATGGTGTTATACGGTAAATCTTACCCACCACATCTGGGGAAGAGCCATTTTATTAATTGCAAGCAACATCCAGGCAGAGTATTCAGGCACAGGTGGTATGACAGATTATAAAATTACGGCCGAGGCGTATGAGTACCATTATAAAAATGGTTTTACTGGAGTAGACGCAATGGGTTGGGATTCAGGTTTACAATATGCTTGGTCACGTGCAGGTGCGGCACTCACATGTAACATAGAATATAAAAAGGATAGGGTTTTATCTGAGATGAGTAAAAAATATGGGAATCCTCCTATTATCCACGAAATAAATGGCGTGAGCTTCCATCATGCTCAGAGCAAGCGCATAAAATCATTCTGCACGAAAGAACGTATTGATGAATTAGAAATGGTTATCCCCAAACTAGAACGGGGTGAATTCTCGGAAAATAATGAGTTGTTGTGATAGCCCTGTTATGAACAAACATGAACAAACAACGGGGTCAGGTCTTGCGTTTTGCCTTATAGGTCGGTTAGATAGCCAGGATTACAAACATACGTTGCACAAGGAGGTGCAAAGATGGCCAGGCCACTACGGATTGAATTTGCCGGTGCGTTATATCACATCACTTCGCGAGGCGACCGTCAGGAAGAGGTTTACCTGGATGACACCGATCGCCTGACTTTCCTGGAAATCCTTGGCGACGTCTGCGACCGGTTTAACTGGCATGTCCACGCCTATTGCCTGATGAGCAACCATTACCATTTACTGGTCGAGACTCCGGATGCGAACCTGTCCTTGGGCATGCGCCAGCTCAACGGGGTGTATACCCAACGCACTAATCGTCGCCATCACCGGGTGGGGCATGTTTTCCAGGGCCGCTACACGGCCATCATCGTGCAAAAAGAGAGCTATCTGCTCGAGCTGGCGCGCTACATTGTCCTCAACCCGGTCCGGGCCCGAATGGTGCACAGCGCGCGGGAATGGCCCTGGAGCAGTTATCGGGCTACGACCGGGCAGACTACGCGGCCCGACTGGTTGACCACAGACTGGATTCTGGCGGCCTTCGGCAACCGAAAATTGGCCGCAATGCGCGCCTATTGGACCTTTGTCTCCGAGGGCAAAAATCAACCTTCACCCTGGGCAGGGCTGACCAACCAGATTTACCTGGGTGATGAAGTATTTGTTGAAAAACTCCAGCGGGAACTGGGTCCTGACAAGGACCTGAGCGAAATTCCGACGGCCCAGCGACGGCCTGTGCCGAAATCACTGCCGGACTATGAACGACAAGCTGCGAGCCGGGATGAGGCCATCCGCCTGGCGTACGCCAGTGGCGGGTACAGCATGAAGGTCATAGGCGAGTACTTTGACATACACTATTCTCGGGTCAGTCGCATACTGAAAAACGCTCGGGCAAAACGCAAGACCTGACCCCGTTGGGGGACCCCGTTGGGGAATCATCAATCATTTCAGCCAGTCCTGCGGCTGCAAATACTTCTCGTACAGCTCGGCCTCAGGGCTACCTTTCTCCGGCTGCCAGTTGTAGCGCCACTTTACCAGCGGTGGCAGTGACATGAGGATGGACTCGGTGCGGCCGCCGGTCTGCAGGCCGAACAGGGTACCGCGATCGTAGACGAGGTTGAACTCGACATAGCGGCCGCGACGGTAGAGCTGGAAGTCACGTTCGCGTTCGCCATATTCGCTATGCTTGCGGCGGGCGACAATCGGCTGGTAGGCCGGCAGGTAATGGTCACCGACACTTTGCATGAAGGCAAAGCTCTGTTCAAAGCCCGCCTCGTTCAGGTCGTCGAAGAACAGACCGCCGATGCCGCGGGGTTCATTACGGTGCTTGAGGTAGAAGTACTCGTCGCACCACTTTTTGTATTTCGGATAGACGTCTTCGCCAAACGGAGCGCAGGCGGCGCGTGAGGTCTCGTGCCAGTGCACGGCATCTTCTTCATTGCCGTAGTAGGGAGTCAGGTCGAAGCCGCCACCGAACCACCAGACCGGCGCGGCACCCTCTTTCTCGGCAATGAAAAAACGCACATTGGCGTGTGAGGTGGGCACGTAGGGATTATGTGGGTGAATGACCAGCGAGACACCCATGGCCTGGAAGCCGCGACCGGCCAGCTCGGGGCGGTGTGCGGTGGCGGCGGCGGGCAGACTCGGCCCCTCGACATGCGAGAAATTGATGCCTGCCTGCTCGAAGATGGCGCCATTGGTCATGACCCGGGTGCGGCCACCGCCACCCCCGCCCTCGCGCTGCCAGTCGTCCTGTTCGAAGGTGGCCTGCCCGTCCTCGGTTTCGAGGCCGGCGCAGATGCGGTCCTGCAGGTCGAGCAGGTAGGCCTTGACGGCATTGATATCTGGTATGTCCATGGCGCCGTATTAAACCACAGTGAGTGGGTCGTTGACGAATGCGAGTAACCGCGTGGCGGTTTTAACTGGCGCGGATCAGGCGCCCGCTTCTCAGGTCACGGATGGTGGTGGGCCGGCTGTGGCCGCCGGTCCTGCCGGTGAGGAAAAAATCGACCTGCCCGGCCAGGTTCCTGCGCGCCTGCAGTGCATTGCGGGCCGGCGGATGGCCGGCGAGATTGGCGCTGGTGGAGACGATGGGCATCTGCGCCTCGCGACACAGCGCGGCCACCAGCGGGTGCGCGCTGACGCGCACGGCCAGGGTATCGTGCCGGCCGGTCAACCACTCCGGCACCCAGTCCTGTGCCGGCACCAGCCAGGTGTGTGGCCCCGGCCAGCTTTGTGTCAGGGTGTGGCGTTGCGCGGCGGTGATGTCGATAAAGGGCAACAGGCGCTGGATGTCATCGGCGACCAGGATCAGGCCCTTGTCAGGGTCGCGGCGCTTGATACCGAGCAGGTGCACAACGGCGTCGAGATTGAGGGGGTCGCAACCGAGGCCGTACACCGCCTCGGTCGGATAGGCGATCACCCCGCCGCTGCGCAGTGTCGCTGCTGCCTGGCGGATCGGCCAGCGCCTGGCGCGTGCGTCAGGCTTCTTCGTCATCCTCGCCATCAGGCCTGGCCGGTGGGTCGTAAGGTTCGGAGAAACGGCAGTCTTTTTGCGGGCAGACCTTTTCGGTACCGCGCTTCTTGGTGGTCTTCACTGACAGGATCGGCCAGTTACACTTCGGGCATGGTTCGGCCAGCGGCTCGTTCCAGAGCGCATAGGTGCAGTCCGGGTAGCGTTCGCAGGAATAGAAGATCTTGCCGTAGCGTGACTTGCGCTTGAGGATGTGGCCCTTGTGGCACTCGGGGCACTCGACGCCGGTATCCTGCGGTTTTTCGATAGGCTCGATATGCTTGCACTTCGGGTAGCCGCTGCAACCGATGAACTTGCCATAGCGGCCATGCTTGATGACCAGGTCGCTACCACAATCGGGGCACTTGCGGCCCTGCAGGAGTTCGGCGTCCTTACTGTCGTCGTCACCATTCAGGTTACGGGCATAGTCGCATTCGGGGTAATTCATACAACCGATGAAACGGCCGCGGCGACCAAGTCGGATCGATAATTCGCCGCCACACTTCGGGCACTTCTCTTCGATCTTTTCGTGCGTGACATCGCGACGGTCAACGTTTTTCTCGGTATCGTCGACCAGGTCCTTGAAGGGTTGCCAGAAGTCGCGCATCAGTGGCACCCAGTCTTTCTCCCCGCGGGCGACGGCATCGAGGTCATCTTCGAGGTGCGCCGTAAAGTCGTAATCGACATACTGGGTGAAATACCTGGTCAGGAAATTGTTGACGACGCGGCCGACATCCGTGGGGATAAAGCGGCGTTTGTCCATCTCCACGTACTCGCGGTTCTGCAAGGTGGAGATAATAGAGGCATAGGTCGAGGGGCGGCCGATGCCGTGTTCCTCGAGGGCCTTGACGAGCGTCGCCTCGTTAAAGCGCGGTGGCGGCTCGGTAAAGTGCTGTTCGGGACGGATCTTTTTCAGATCGACGCTGTCGCCTTCTTTCAATGGCGGCAAGAGTTTTTCGTCAGCTTCTTCCGGCTGGTCATCGACACCTTCCATGTACACGGCCATGAAGCCGGGGTCGACAATGGTCGAACCGTTGGCACGGAACAGGTTACCTTCGCCGGCCTGCAGATCGGCAGACACGGTATCGATGGTCGCGTGGATCATCTGGCAGGAAATGGTGCGTTTCCAGATTAGCGAGTAGAGCTTGAACTGCTCGGTGGATAATGATTTCTTGATCGAGTCAGGGTCACGCGCCGCCGAGGTAGGACGAATCGCCTCATGGGCCTCCTGGGCATTCTTGGCCTTGGTCTTGAAGGTGCGGGCTTCGGCCGGGACCTTCTCCTTGCCGAAGCGCTTGGCGATCTCCGCGCGGATTTCATCCAGCGCCTCGTTGGCGAGAGTCACCGAGTCGGTACGCATGTAAGTGATCAGACCGACGGCGCCATCGCCGGTATCGATACCTTCATATAACTGCTGCGCGGTGCGCATCGTGCGTTGCGTGGTAAAGCCGAGTTTGCGCGAGGCTTCCTGTTGCAGGGTCGAGGTAGTGAACGGCGCGGACGGATTACGCTTGCGCTGTTTCTTGCTGACTTTGGCGACCAGTAACTTGCCCTGCGCCGCGTCGTTGAGTTCCTGCTCAATAGCATGGGCCTGTTCGGTGTCGGTGACACTGAACTGGTTCAGTTTTTCGCCGTGGTACTGCTGCAGTTTGGCGGCGAAGGCCTTCTTCTTCGCGGCAACATCGGCCTCTATGCTCCAGTATTCCTGTGGCACAAACTTTTCGATTTCCATTTCGCGCTCGACGATCATGCGCAGCGCCGGGCTTTGTACACGGCCGGCGGAAAGACCGCGGCGGATCTTTTTCCACAACAATGGCGAGAGGTTAAAACCGACCAGGTAATCGAGCGCCCGGCGTGCCTGCTGGGCGTTAATCAGGTCATAGGACAGATCGCGCGACTGGGCGATGGCATCCTGGACGGCGCGCTTGGTGATTTCGTGGAAGACGACACGGCCGACCGGCTTGTCTTTGATCAGTTTCTTTTGCTTGAGTAATTCCAGCAGGTGCCAGGAAATGGCCTCACCCTCGCGATCCGGGTCAGTCGCGAGGTACAGGGCGTCACACTTTTTCAACGCCTTGGCAATCGCATCGATGTGTTTCTGGTTTCTTTCGATGGGCTGATACTTCATTTCGAAGTCGTGCGCGGTATCGACGGCGCCTTCTTTTGGCAGCAGGTCACGCACATGACCATAGGAAGCCAGGACTTCATAGTCCTTGCCAAGGTATTTCTTGATGGTTTTTGCCTTCGCCGGTGATTCGACGATAACGAGATTTTTGCCCATTGTTGCAGCCGGGCGTTAGCGGCCCGTGGTTCCTTTTTTGATTGCTTGCTTATTCACGTTAAGCCAATTTTCTGCAAAAGAGAAGCCCGCCCGCCGTATTTAATCCTCGGGATGGCTGTGCCGGCCTAGTGCAGTTGGCCGAAGTTTTCCTCAAAAACGAAGTCTTCCATCCAGGCATAGGCGGCCTCCTGGTCTGGCTGGTTGAAGAGCACCATGAGCACGACCCACTTGACTACATCACTGTCGACCTCTTCGGCCTCCAGCGCCATGATGCGGTCAATGACCAGTTCCCGGCTGTGCTGATCGAGCACGCCGGCCTCTTCCAGGTACATGATCAGACCGCGACACTCGACATCGATGCGGTCGGTTTCCTCATCGATATAGATGCGTAGCGCCGAAGGATTTTTCAGCTTCGGTAATCTGTCACTACCGTGCAACCTGGTCAGGCCTTCGAGCCAGTCGAAGGCCTTGCTGATTTCGCCAGCACCGAAACCGGCCTGGCGTAATTCAGTTTGCAGGGATTCGTGATCCTGGGGGGGGTCGATATCATCTGCCATATAGTTTTCAAACAGGTAGACGAGAACATCGAGTACGTTTTCTTTCATTGAGCCTTTTTTCAGCTGCGACAATACCGGCCTCCCGGTAGCGCCTCTATACTGCCGTGTAATTCAAGTGCGGACAGCATCGCCGAAACTTGCTCCGCCGTCAATCCACTGCGGGCAACCAATGTGTCAATATCGACCGGATCATGGCCCAAATGGACAAATAAGGGGTGAGTTGGCGACTTTTCGGCGCTTTCGGTCGTCTCTGCGGGGGCAGTTTGTTCCAAAGCGCCGAGCAGGCTGCCGAGTTCCGCGATGATGTCGGTCGAGGTTTCTACCAGGGTCGCGCCGTCCCGGATCAGACGGTGACAACCCTTGGCCATCGGGTTGTGGATCGAACCGGGCAGGGCAAAGACCTCGCGGCCCTGCTCGGCCGCAAGGCGGGCCGTGATCAGGGAGCCACTGCGCAAGGCGGCCTCGATGACCAGGGTACCGATGCTCAGGCCACTGATAATCCGGTTGCGGCGCGGAAAGTTGGCTGCCAGCGGCGGGGTACCGGGCGGAAACTCGGAGACGATGGCGCCGTGCCGGGCGATCTCCCCTGCCAGTGAGCGGTTGCGGGCCGGGTAGATGCTGTCCAGGCCGTTACCGGTCACCGCCACCGTCTTGCCCGCTGCCGCCATGGCGCCGTGATGGGCCGCCGCATCGATACCCAGTGCCAGGCCGCTGGTGATGACCAGCCCGGCCCGGGCGAGTTCGCCGGCAAAGGCCTGCGCATGCTCACGGCCACCCGCCGTTGGATTGCGGCTGCCGACCATGGCCAGTTGTGGCTGGCTGAGGCAGGCCGGGTCACCGGCGATAAATAACACCGGCGGTGGGTCGGGAATGGTCTGCAGCATCGGTGGATAGAGGGGCGAGTCGATGCACAGGATATGCCGGCCGTCCCGGGCCTCGAGCCAGTCGAGGTCAAGCTGAACGGATTTGTTATCCGGGTTTTGCAGATAGGCGCGGAGTGCGGGTGCGAGATCCGCGGCGGCGGCAATGATGGCCTGCGGGCTGCCGTATTCTGTCAGCAGTGTCAGCAGCCCGCGCGCACCCAGGCGCGGCGCATGCAGGAGCACCAGCCAGTCGGCCAGTGTCTCCAGCGAAGGGTTGTTATCAGGAAGCGAACACTCGCGACCGTCCTCTGGTGTATTCATGACAAGGCCTCCCTGCCCCGCCGATTGGCTGGTTATTTATCTAGAGTTCGGGTGGATTCCGCACGGCATCATAGAGATGCATGGGGCGCGTGGCATCCATCACCAGGGCGAAACTGACGCGCTCGAAACTGCGGAAAACCATTACCGTGCCGGCGCGTTCATCCGGCAGTGTGACGGTATCATCGCGAACCTCCTCAGTGACCAGGTCACTGATGGTTTCGCCGCGGCGGTACACGCTCAGCACCGTACCGACATCGACCTGGTCTTGCTGGCCCTTGTTTAATACCACGATCTGGTGCTGGCCAATCTGGCTGACGCCGTCGACTACGCTGATGATGGAGCCATCAATGGTTGCTTTCGGTGGGTGCGGCAGGAAGTGTTCATTGATTTCCTCGGCATCGAAAGGCATGACGCGGTCGCCACGACGGGCTTCACGTTCGGTGCTGGTCAGTAACAGGGTAGCCGGGTCACCAAAGGCCAGTGCGGTACCTTCACCGACATAAATGGCCTCGATGCCCAGGATATCATCCTCGTCAGCGCCGGGGTTGCGGTAGGGCTTGCCTGGCTGGAAGAGACTGAACTTGGCTTGTTTGTCACCCTCGATGCCGCGAACATAGACGCGATCCCCGGCGCCAGCGATGACATGTTCATCGGCGGTGGCGACGACATAGGCGGCGGCATCGAGTTCTTCCTGGGAGATGACCAGCGGCCGTGACAGGAACTGGCGAATCGCGTCCAGCGGGATGGTCGGGATGGCGCGGTCCAGTCGGTTGGCGCGTACCTCCGGCGAGAGTTTCACTGTCGGCCGGCCGCGTTTGATGCTGAGAACCGGTTTGCCGTCAGCATCGTAAGTGAGGCTGATAACGTCGCCCGGGTAGATAAGGTGCGGGTTCTTGACCTGCGGGTTGGCCTGCCAGACGTCCGGCCAGCGCCAGGGGTCGCGCAGGAAACGGGCCGAGATATCCCAGAGGGTATCGCCCTTGACGACGACGTAGTTGTCGGGATGTGAATTATTCAGCACCGGGGGGGCGGCAACCAGCAAGGCACTGGCCAGACACAGGAAAACGAACGTAAAAAATTTTCTGGCTAACATGAGCATCCCTTTTGTTATACCGGACTTTTAGCGATAATCCGGAGTTTACTCAATCATTAGTATTTCCCGTGCCGGATATCGCGTATATCGGATCGCGCAATCGGGGACGGAATCCATTATGATCATTATCTTAGCAGCTTAACCTGTGTAAATACTAGAATTTGTTGACGCAATTCACATGGCTAAATTAAACATACTCAAATACCCCGATCCGCGCCTGCGCACGGTGGCGAAACCGATCGCCGTCGTTACCGACACCCATCGCCAGCAGCTCGACGATATGCTGGAGACCATGTATGCGGCCCCCGGGATCGGCCTGGCCGCAACCCAGGTAGACATTCATGAAAGAATGTTAGTAATTGATATTTCAGAGGAAAAGGATGATCCCAGGGTGTTTGTCAATCCCGAGATCATCAGCAAGGAGGGTGGCGAAGTCATGGAAGAAGGCTGCCTCTCGGTGCCGGGTATCTATGAAAAGGTTGAACGGGCCGAGAGGATCACCGTGCGCGCGCTCGACCGTGATGGCAAGCCTTTCGAGCTCGAGGTTGATGGTCTGCTGGCGGTTTGCATCCAGCACGAAATCGACCATCTCGATGGCAATGTATTTATTGATTATCTCTCGCCCCTGAAACAGCAGCGCATCAGTAAAAAGCTGGAAAAGGCCTACAAACACGACGCGGATCACGTCTCCCTATAAGAGCAGGATGCATGCAAGCACTGAATATTGTTTTTGCCGGCACGCCGGATTTTGCCGTGCCAAGCCTGCAGGCCCTGCTGGATTCCCCGCACCGGATAAAGGCCGTTTACACTCAGCCGGACCGGCCAGCCGGGCGCGGTCGCAAGCTGACCGCGAGCCCGGTCAAGCAATGCGCCCTTGAGCGGGGCCTGCCAGTCGAGCAGCCTGCCAGCCTCAAAGACCCCGCGGCACAGGCGCGGCTAGCAGCCTACCAGCCGGATATCATGATCGTGGTGGCCTACGGCATGCTCCTGCCGTCGGCGGTGCTGGCGATCCCGCGCCTCGGCTGTATCAATGTACATGCCTCGCTGTTGCCACGCTGGCGCGGCGCGGCACCGATCCAGCGCGCTATCCTTGCCGGCGATACCGAGACCGGGGTCACCATAATGCAAATGGCCGAGGGTCTGGATACCGGCGACATACTGGCGAAAGTGGTTACGCCAATTGGTGATAATGAAATCGCCGCCGACCTGCATGACCGGCTGGCATCGCTTGGCAACAATGCCCTGCTTGGCAGCATCGCCGCACTGGCGAAAGGCCTGGCCCGGCCGGAACGACAGGATGAGGCTCAGACCTGTTACGCGGCCAAGCTCAGTAAGGCCGAGGCCCCGCTGGACTGGCGGCGGCCGGCATTGTCGTTACATCACCAGGTCTGTGCCTTTAATCCCTACCCGGTGGCGCAGACCCGGCTTGAGGGTGAAACGCTGCGTGTCTGGCGCAGCGAGGTGAGTGGAGAAACCAGCCCGGCGACCCCGGGCACGGTGATCGCGGCCGGCCCGGCCGGTATCGATGTCGCTACCGGTGAGGGCGTGCTGCGCCTGCTCGAGGTCCAGGCGGCGGGCAAGCGGCGCATGAGTGCGGCCGATTTTGTGAATGCCCATCCGGCCCTGCGCAACGGCGGGGTCTGCTTTGATGGCGAAGACTAAGCCGCGGGCCAAAAATACCCGCGCCGAGGCGGCACGGGTGCTGGCCCGGGTCATCGAAGATGGCCAGTCACTGACAGCGGTGCTCCAGCAGCGTCTTGAGGAAGAGGAAGCTGCCGGCCGTGATGCCGGTTTGCTGCGGGAACTCTGTTACGGCGTGCTACGCCATGTCTTTTCCCTCTCCGCCCTGACCGATGCCTTGCTCAGCAAGCCGCTTCGCGCCAAAGACGCGGATGTGCGCTGCCTCATCATGGTAGGTCTGTACCAGCTGATTCATCTGCGGGTGCCGGATCACGCCTCGATCAATGAGACCGTGGCCGCCACCCAAACCCTGAAAAAGCCGTGGGCCAGGAACCTGATCAATGCCCTGTTGAGAAGGTACCAGCGTGAGAGCGTGCACCTGCTCGGGCACCTGACGGCCGTTCAGCGCTATGAGCACCCGGAATGGTTATTGGCGCGCCTGCAGGCCGATTGGCCAGAGGCCTGGCAGGCGATCGTGGCCGCGAATAATGCCCGCGCGCCGATGACATTGCGCGTGAACCTGGCCCAGGGCGATCGTGAGGCCTATCTTGCGGCCTTGCAGGCCGAGGCTATCGACGCCGGGCCTGTCGTCGCGGTCGACACGGCCGTGCAACTGGCTGCGGCCATGCCCGTGGACGCGCTACCTGGTTTTGCCACCGGCCGGGTCTCGGTACAGGATGCCGCCGCGCAACTGGCGGCCGGCCTGCTTGGAGCTGAACCGGGCCAGTGGGTCCTCGATGCCTGTGCGGCACCGGGCGGCAAGACCGCGCATATCCTTGAGGGGCTGGCGGCACGGGATGGCGCGGCCGAACTGGTGGCGCTGGATAGTGATGCGCGGCGGATGGGTCGTGTCGCCGAGACCCTCGACCGGCTGGCACTCAGTGCCGACCTGCGGGTTGCCGATGCAGCAGACCTGGCGGCCTGGAGTGAAGGTGAACGCTTTGACCGTATCCTGCTGGATGCACCGTGCAGTGGCACCGGGGTGATCCGCCGTCACCCGGACATAAAGCTGTTACGCCGCGAGTCGGATATCGAGACGCTGGTGGCCACCCAGGCCGGGCTCCTCGACCGGCTCTGGTCGGTGCTCAAGCCCGGGGGACGACTGGTTTACGCCACCTGCTCCATCTTGCGTGCCGAGAATACCGCCCAGATCGAGGCCTTCCTCGCACGGCAGGCAGATGCACAAGAACAACCGCTTGCCGCAGACTGGGGAAGGCCGCAAGCCGCCGGCCGGCAAATCCTGCCCGGTGAGGCGGATATGGACGGCTTTTATTATGCTGTGCTGGAAAAATCGGCGTAATGATTTGTCTGCGTGTCATGCGCGGGTATAACATCAGCCATATATTATAAATAAGAGATGTTGTCAGGCCGCGGTTTGATCCTGGTCGTTATCACCCATGTCGCCATTCTTAACACAGCCCATTCGGTATTCGCGCTGGCCACTGTTGCTGGCCGCAGCCCTGTTGCTGGCGGCCGGCTGGCTGCAGGCCGCAGACTTTACCGTCCGTGACGCGCGCACCCGGCTGGTTGATGGTGTCTATCAGCTCGAGGCCGATATCCGGTACCAGCTGAGTGACCCGATCCATGAGGCGCTTGCGAATGGCGTCCCGATTACGATTGGTCTGCAGATAGAGATTGAGCGGCAACGCGACTACCTGTGGAACAAAACCGTGGCCAGCCTGCTACAGAAATACACCGTCCAGTTTCACGCCCTGAGCGAACAATATATTGTGAGGAACCTGAACAGTGGCGCTCAGCAGAGTTTTCGCTCCTTGCCCGCCGCCCTGCAGACCATGGGCGAGATCGAGGCATTGCCGTTACTGGACGAGTCCTTGCTGGAAGAGACAGATGCGCGCTACCAGGTACAGTTGCGTAGCCACATCGATATCAATGCCCTGCCGGCGCCGCTACGACCGATGGCCTGGTTAAGCCATGAATGGAGATTGCACAGTGAGTGGTATGTATGCCCACTAAGTTCCTGAAACGGCTGACCTCCGGACCCCTGTCGGCTGCCCTGTTGTCAGTCCTGTTGTTGCTGTCTCTCTACCTGATGAGCGGAGCCACGAACGATTCGGCTACCTTCAATCGCCATTACGATATCCTCCTGATTACCAATATCATCGGCCTGACCATGCTGGTGGTGATGATCGGTGCCAATAGTTATCGCCTTTATTTGCGCTATAAACGCAACGCCCCCGGTTCGCGACTGACCACGCGCCTGCTGGGGATGTTTATTCTGATTGCGGTCGTGCCGGTTTCCATTGTTTATTACTTCTCGGTAGAGTTTTTACACCGCGGTATCGATAACTGGTTTGATGTGCGCATTGAGCAGGCGCTGGAAGATTCACTGGAACTGTCACGCAGCTCGCTGGATAACCGGATGCGTGACTTGTTGCGCCAGATGGACAGTATGTCAGTAGAACTGGCGGATGTATCGGTTGATACCGCCGCCCTGGCGCTGGATGATCTGGTGAACCGTAGCGGCGCACACGAGATGACCCTGTTTGCCGGCAGCCGGATCATTGCCTCGAGTAGTGGCAGTAATACCCTGATAATTAACCCGAACAGGCCTGATGAATCCATTCTCAGTTATATCCGCGAAGGCAGGCATTACGTCGGCCTGACCCCCATCGGTGACAAGGGCCTGTATATCCGCGTTGTGATCCGCGTGCCCGTGACGACGCCGGGTTTCGATGTGCGCGCCGTTCAGGCCCTGTTCCCGGTCGCCGAGCGCCAAAGTGAGCTGGCGGATAGTGTGCAGCAGGCCTTTTCCGAATATAAGGAGCTGGTCTTCCTGCGACAGCCCCTGAAGTTTTCGTTCATCCTGACACTGTCGCTGGTCTTGTTACTGAGTATTCTCAGCGCGGTCTGGGCGGCCTTCTTCTCGGCGCGGCGCATGGTTGAACCGATTTCTGACCTGGCGGAAGGCACCCGTGCGGTGGCGGCCGGTGATTACAGTAAACGCCTGCCGTTATCGGGCAATGATGAACTGGGTTTCCTCGTGCAGTCGTTTAACCAGATGACGCGCCGGATTGAACGTGCCCGTAACGATGCCCAGCAAAGCCGGCAACAGGCCGAGGAGCAGCGCGCCTACATGGAGGGCGTGCTGGCACACCTGAGTTCCGGCGTGCTGACTCTGGACAGGGAATACACCTTGCGCACAGTTAACCAGGCCGCCGCCCAGATTCTCGGTGTCGAGCTCGAGCCCGAACTGGGCCAGCCTTTCACGCAACTGGCAGTCAAGCAACCAACGATCAGGCATTTTGTTGAGGCCATTGCCCCGCATCTCGATCATGCAGAGGAATGGCGTGAGGAAATTATCCTCTTTGGCCGTGGCGGTCGCCAGGTCGTGATGTGTCGCGGTGTGCGCCTGCCCGCGACTGAAGCGCATGCCGGCGATATCCTGATTGTGTTCGAGGACGTGACCACCCTGGTACAGGCCCAGCGCGACGCGGCCTGGGGCGAAGTGGCGCGTCGCCTCGCACATGAGATCAAGAATCCGCTGACCCCGATTCAGCTCTCGGCGGAACGCCTGCGGCACAAGTACCTGAAAACGATGGACAAGGAATCGGCCGAGCTACTGGACCGCTCCACGCATACGATTGTGCAACAGGTCGAGGCGATGAAGGCCATGGTCGATGCATTCTCTGAATATGCGCGCGCCCCGCAAATGAAACTGGAACCCCTGAACCTGAATGCCCTGGTTAATGAGGTACTGGATCTTTACCGGCATGAGGCCGCGCAGCTGGATATCGACGTCAGCTTCGACACCGCGGTGCCCCAGGTTGAGGCCGATGTCGGGCGCCTGCGTCAGTTGCTGCACAACCTTATTAAAAATGCCCTCGAGGCGATGGAATCGATGCCGAAGCCATGCGTGCATGTTTCGACGCGCTGTATGGAAGAGTCGAATTGCCGCTTTGTGGAATTGCGCGTGCGTGATGAAGGCCCCGGCCTGCCGACGGATTTGCAGAATGAGTTATTCGAGCCTTATGTCACCAGCAAGACCAAGGGTACCGGCCTGGGGCTGGCGATCGTGAAGAAGATTGTCGAAGAACACGGTGGCATGGTCTGGGCGGAAAACAGTCAACAGGGTGGTGCCTGCATCGTGATACGCTTGCCGGTACTGCATAGTGGTCTGGTGCAGGCAAGCCACGGCGGGACCGGCAGGCCGGAAATGCGGTAAAAAACCCGGCCCGGATTAGCAAAATACGCCCGCCGCGTTACAATGCGCAGACGAGCAGACTGACAAAACAAAAAGACAGGCAGAAACGACCCAGACATGAGTACGGCACACATTCTTGTTGTTGATGACGAGCCGGATATCAGGAACCTTGTTCAGGAGATCCTGATTGACGAGGGCTATGATGTTGCCGTGGCTGAAAATGCTACCGAGGCACGCGAATCGCGTCGCACCCGCCGGCCGGATCTAATCCTGCTTGATATCTGGATGCCGGATGTCGATGGCATTACCCTGCTCAAGGAATGGCAATCGGAAGGCGTGGGCAATGTGCCCGTCATCATGATGTCGGGGCACGGTACGGTGGAAACCGCCGTCGAGGCGACGCGCCTCGGCGCCTACGATTTTATCGAAAAACCCCTGTCCCTCGCCAAGCTGTTACTGACCGTGGAGCGCGCGCTCGAGGCCGACAGGCTGCAGCGTGAAAACGTTGATATGCGCGAACACCTGCGCCCGATCGTCGAGCCGCTGGGCAAGAGTGTCATTATGCAGCAGCTGCGCGAGCAGATAGAGCGCGTCGCGCAACATGATGCCGGCGTGTTAATCAGCGGCGAACCGGGCAGCGGCAAGCACCAGGCAGCCGTGTACCTGCATCTGAAAAGTACCCGTAATGACGGGCCCTTCATCGAGGTCGGGGTCGCCTCAATAGCGGATGAGCATTCCGCTACCGAACTGTTTGGCAGTGAACGCGAAGGCCGGGTTAACTTTGGCCGTATCGAACAGGCCAATGGCGGGATTCTGTATTTCGACGATATTGCGGACATGGATCTGGCCACCCAGGGGCGCCTGGTCAGTGCCCTTGATACCGGTTCCTTTGTGCGGGTTGGCGGCAGTGAGCCTGTCAAGGTCGATGTGCGGGTGATCGCCGCCACCCATCATGACTTGCAGAAAAAAGTCACCGAAGGCAAGTTTCGCGACGATCTCTATTACCACCTGAGCGTGGTGCCCCTGCAGATTCCGCCACTACGGGAACACAGTGAAGATATTCCGGAGTTGCTGAATCATTTTGTGGACCTGTTTGTGACCCACGATCACCTGCCCTATCGCAATTTTACGGTGGCGGCACAAAACCGTCTGCGTCATTACGTCTGGCCTGGAAACATCCGTGAACTGCAAAATCTGGTACAACGCGTGTTGATCAGCGATGGTGCGATTTCAGTGGAACTCGATGAGATTGAACCGATGCTCAGCGAGGAAAGAATCCCGGCCGGCGGGCAGCCGGCCGGGATGCCGCAGATCTTCGATCTGCCGTTGCGGGAAGCGCGTGAGCAGTTTGAAAAGGCCTACTTCGAGCACCGTTTGCAGGAAGTCGGCGGCAGTGTCGGCAAGGTGGCCAAGTTGGCCGGTATTGAACGCACGCACCTGTATCGCAAGCTGCGTGCCCTTGGTATTGATACAAAAAAAACCAGTGGCTCGGATGGGTAGCCGGCAATGAAAATAATTATCCTCGGTGCAGGGCAGGTTGGCAGTTCGGTAGCGGAAAATCTCGTTAGTGAAGCGAACGATATAACAATTGTCGATACCGACAGCAAGCGCTTGCAGACCTTGCAGGATCGTCTCGATGTCCGCACTGTTGTAGGTTATGCCTCACATCCGGGCGTACTGGCGCAGGCCGGCGCGGAAGACGCGGATATGATCCTCGCCGTCACCAATAGCGATGAAACCAATATGATCGCCTGCCAGGTGGCCTACACCCTCTTCCATACCCCGACCAAGATTGCCCGCGTGCGCGAAGTCGAATATCTCTCGCGACCGCTGTTGTTTACCCAGGAAGCCCTGCCGGTAGATGTGCTGATCAGTCCGGAGCAGCTCGTTAAGGATTATGTACAGCGTTTGATAGAACACCCCGGTGCGTTGCAGGTACTGGACTTTGCCAATGGCAGGGTATCCCTGGTGGCTGTCAGGGCCTATTACGGTGGCCCGCTGGTCGGCCATGAACTGCATGACTTGCGTAAGCACATGCCGAAGATCGAAACACGAGTGGCGGCGATTTTCCGTCGCGGCCGCGCCATTATTCCGGAAGGCACGACCGTTATCGAGGCCGATGACGAAGTCTTTTTCATTGCCGCGAACAAGAATATCCGTGCCGTGATGAGCGAGCTGCGCAAACTCGACAAGCCGTGCAAGCGCGTCATGCTCGCCGGCGGCGGTAACATCGGCCGGCGTCTGGCCAAGTCACTCGAGTCACGTTACCAGGTCAAGCTTATTGATCATAACTATGATGCGACGAAGAGACTTTCCGAGGAACTGGAGAGTACGATTGTTCTCTATGGCGATGCGGCAGACGAGGACTTGTTACTGGAAGAAAACATTGAGAACACCGACGTCTTCTGTGCCCTGACCGATGATGATGAGGCCAATATCCTGTCCGCCATGCTGGCCAAGCGCATGGGCGCGCGCAAGGTAATGGCCCTCATTAACCGTGCCGCCTATGTGGACCTGGTGCAGAGCGGCACTATCGATATTGCCATCTCCCCGCAGCAGGCAACCATTGGCAGCTTGCTGGCACATGTACGCCGCGGCGACGTGGTAGCCGTGCACTCGCTCCGGCGCGGTGCCGCCGAGGCGATCGAGGCGATTGCACACGGCGACAGTCATACCTCGAAAGTAGTGGGCCGCGCCATTGAGAATATCAAGCTGCCCAGGGGCACGACGATCGGTGCCATCGTTCGTGGCGAAGAAGTCATCATCGCCCATCATGACACGGTGATTGAAGAAGACGACCACGTGATCCTGTTCCTGGTCGACAAGAAACGGATCGGTGACGTCGAAAAACTCTTCCAGGTCGGCATTACCTTTATCTAAGCCAATGCAGCCGATTGCCATACAACGCATCCTGGGCCTTCTGCTCATGCTGTTCAGTCTGAGCATGTTGCCGGCGGCGGGCGTGGCCTGGCTATATGATGACGGCGCGATGGTGCCGTTTATCATGGCGTTTGTCTTTATCTTGCTGACCGGGCTGGCCGCATGGTTGCCGGTATCTCGTTCACGGCGCGAGTTGCGGTTACGGGACGGCTTCCTGATCGTGGTCCTGTTCTGGACGGTGCTCGGCCTGTTCGGCGCCCTGCCCTTTATCCTTTACGAAGATCTGAATATATCCTACACGGATGCGGTATTTGAATCCGTCTCCGGCCTGACCACGACCGGTGCCACCGTGCTGACTGGCCTCGACAGTCTGCCGCATTCAATTCTTTTTTATCGCCAGCAACTGCAGTGGCTGGGTGGCATGGGCATCATCGTGCTGGCCGTCGCCATCCTGCCGATGCTGGGTATTGGTGGCATGCAGATGTTCCGTGCCGAAACGCCGGGGCCGATGAAGGATTCCAGGCTCACCCCGCGCATTACCGAAACCGCGAAGGCGCTCTGGTATATCTACCTGGGGCTGACCATTGCCTGTGCCCTCGCCTACCGGCTCGCGGGCATGGATACCTTTGATGCTATTTCGCACAGCTTTTCCACCGTCGCCATCGGCGGTTTTTCGACTCACGATCTCAGTATGGGTTATTTTAATAGCAGCCTGATCGAGGGCATTGCCATTGTCTTTATGCTCCTGGCGGGCATGAACTTTGCCATGCACTTCATGGCCTGGCGCTCGCTGAGTATCCGGCCGTATTTGCAGGATGCCGAAGTGCGTATGTATGTCAGCGTCATGGTCGTCATTGCCGTGCTTGCCTCCGGGTTTTTGTTCTTGAGCGAAACCTATGCCTTTGGCGAATCGATCCGCCATGCGCTTTTCCAGACTGTGTCTATTGCTACCACCACCGGTTTTACGACCACCGGCTACGCCGACTGGCCGGGCACCTTACCGGTGCTGCTCTTGTTCGCCAGCTTTATAGGCGGCTGTGCCGGCTCAACTGGCGGGGGGATGAAGGTCATTCGTTTCCTGTTGTTGTTAAAACAGGGGATGCGGGAGATCATGCGCCTGGTCCATCCCAGTGCCCAGATCCCGGTCAAGGTTGGCAAAAAGGCCATATCGGATCGCGTGATCAACTCAGTGTGGGGTTTCTTCTCCGCTTATGTCGCCAGCTTCAGCATCATATTGCTTATTGTCATGAGCACGGGGCTCGACCAGGTAACGGCCTTTTCCGCCGTCGCGGCCAGTATGAATAACCTTGGTCCGGGCCTGGGCGAAGTGGCCCTGCATTACGGTGACATTAATGATACTGCGAAGTGGATGCTGTGCTTTGCCATGCTGCTCGGGCGGCTCGAGATTTTTTCAATCCTGGTGTTGCTGACCCCGGCCTTCTGGCGGCGTTGATTTTTTCTTTGGCGTTCTTTCCTGCAAAACCTGAATGCCTTGAGTGTTTATTCCACCTTGTTAATAAAACCTGTTTGTATTCATATAAATTCGTATGAACAAAGACCTGACTGAAAAATGGAATGCCCGTTACCGTGCGGTCGAAGAGGAGGCGACAGCCTGTTATGTGCTGCGCGAGTTTGTCCACTTGCTACCGGCAACAGGCGACGCACTGGATCTGGCCTGTGGCCGGGGTGGCAATGCCCTCTTGCTTGCGGAGCAGGGTTTGCAGGTCGAGGCCTGGGATTTGTCGCCCGTGGCAGTGGAGCAGTTACAGGCCACCGCAGGGGCTCGCGGGCTGGCGGTACATGCCTCTGTACATGATATTGTGCAATGCCCACCAGCAGAAAACAGTTTTGATGTCATTGTGGTGAGTTATTTTCTCGAGCGAAAACTTGCGCCGCTTATCAGTAAGGCGCTTAAACCGCAGGGCCTGTTATTTTACGAAACCTTTCTGCGCGAAAAACCGTCGGGTGTCGGGCCGTCCAACCCGGATTACCTGCTGGCCGGGAATGAACTCCTGAGACTGTTTAGCGATCTGCACGTGCTCGCCTATCGTGAGGAAGGCCTGGTGGGCGCAATGGACAAAGGCCGGCGCAACGTGGCGATGCTGGTCGCACAGAGGCGAATATGAGCAGTCTGGAAAACTTTGAAAAGCTGCTGGCCAGTGGCCAGGATAATCCCTTGTTACGCTTTAGCCTCGGCAATGAATACCTGAAGGCAGAGGATTATGCGCAGGCCTGCGCGCACCTGGCCGAGGCCGTGCGGCAAAAGCCGGATTATTCCGCGGCCTGGAAGATCTACGGCAAGGCCCTGGTCGCCAACGGTGATACGGAGGCGGCAATACAGGCTTACCGGCAGGGCATTGAGGTGGCCGAAGGTCAGGGCGACAAGCAGGCCGCCAGGGAAATGGGTGTCTTTCTGCGTCGCCTGCAGAAACAGGCCTGACCTGTCAGGCTGCTGCAAAGGCCGGGCCTGTGGCAGAACGGGTGTTTGGTATGCACCGTGACATGTTACAGAAGCGGCTAAAGAAGGGTTAAAAGGCCTTATAATGCAGGCCATAAACCACTATATACCGAAAAACAGGCTTATAAAGGAAATATATTCCCACTTTAAATATTTCTGCATGATTATTGAATATATTATGGTTAATAAAGCGAATATGGTAATTTGGAGTCCACTTTAAGGCGGTTTAAGCTGTGATTGTGGTAAACTCATGCGAACAGAGTCCGACCGTGGCTGGCCCGACCGGCGTTGAATTTTTTTACTGCAAGTACCCTGCACCTCTGGCCCGTCTCGCTCTATACTGCGGAGCAGAATAATAATGACATCAGGAGATACACCATGCCCCTAACTTTCGGATCCGCCGATTTGTTCATCATCGCCATCTTTGTAGTTGGCATTGTCCTCGTCTTCAAGGGTGCCAAGGTCGTGCCACAGGGTATGGAATACACGGTGGAACGTTTTGGCCGTTATACCAGGACCCTGCGCCCGGGTCTGCACATCATTGTGCCGTTTATCGATGCCATCGGCCGCAAGATGAACATGATGGAACGGGTCATGGACGTGCCCTCGCAGGACATCATTACCAAGGACAATGCCATGGTCACGGTGGACGGGGTGGTGTTTTCGCAGATACTGGATGCGGCCAAGGCGGCTTACGAGGTCAACTACCTCGATGACGCGATTCTCAATCTGACCATGACCAATATCCGCACCGTCATGGGCTCGATGGACCTCGATGAACTGCTGTCACAACGTGACAAGATTAATGCAGAACTGCTGTCCGTCGTGGATGATGCCACCACACCGTGGGGCGTGAAGGTGACGCGTATCGAGATCAAGGATATTTCACCCCCCGAGGACCTGGTTGCATCGATGGGCCGCCAGATGAAGGCGGAGCGTGACAAGCGGGCAAACATCCTCGAGGCGGAGGGTTTTCGCCAGGCCGCCATTCTCAAGTCAGAGGGTGAAAAGCAGGCGGCCATCCTGAAGGCGGAAGGTGACAAGGAGGCCGCTTTCCGCGAGGCCGAGGCCCGTGAACGTCTAGCGGAGGCGGAGGCGAAGGCGACCATGATGGTGTCGCAGGCGATCGCCAAGGGTGATGTGCAGGCGATTAATTACTTTGTCGCGAACAAGTATATAGAGGCCTTGACCACTATCGGTGCCGCAGAGAACCAGAAGGTGCTGTTCCTGCCACTGGAGGCCACAAGTGTGATCGGCGCGATTGGTGGCATCAGCGAGATCGCCAAACAGGCCTTTAACAAGGACGCACCATAATGGAACTGTTTGCCGAGCTGAACGCCTGGCACTGGGGCATCATTGCGGTGGTCCTGATTATCTTCGAGATATTCGCCCCCGGGGCCTTCCTGCTCTGGCTTGGGATCGCCGCGGCCGTTATCAGTATCCTGATGATATTTATGCCGAACCTGGGCTGGGAGGCGCAGTTTGTCATCTTTGCGATTGTCTCGGTGCTGAGTATTGTCATCTTCCGGCAATGGCGGAATAAAAACCCCGAGGTCTCTGACCAGCCGGCCCTGAACCGGCGCGGCGCGCAGTATGTGGGACGCGTCTTCACCCTGGAGGTGCCGATAGTCGACGGCCAGGGGAAATTGCACGTCGATGACAGTAGCTGGAAGATCGTTGGTGAAGACTGTGATGCCGGCACCAAGGTACGGGTGACCGGGGTGGATGGCGTGGTCTTGCGCATCGAGCGGGTGTAAACGGGGGCATTCCGTGAATCGTTTGGGCACCGCGGAATGTTTTCCTTGCCCGTGACTACCGCTATAAATATCACTCGGCAGTAACAAGCTCCCGTAAATTCAATATGGGCAGCGGGGTTTCTGCCAGACAGCCGCCGTGCCTGCGGCTACCACGGCAGTATGGCGGCAAGAATACAACCGGCGCTGGTGCCTTTGGCTCGCGCCGCTGCAGAGGCGACACCCCGCATAACCCTTAAGTATCAGGGCGCTGTGCTATAATAAGCCTTTTCTAATATCTCGCTTGTGCGCCTGGTTTGCGCAGGGCAGCAAATCAGGTTTGAAAGTCATGTCGGAACATCACAGTCGCACGAGTCTATTTCACAAGTTTTTGGCCGAACGTATCCTGGTGCTTGATGGTGCCATGGGTAGCCTTATCCAGACCTACAAACTGGAAGAGGCCGACTACCGTGGCGAACGATTTGCCGACTGGAGCTGTGACGTCAAGGGCAATAACGACGTGCTGGTGCTTTCACAGCCGAAGATTATCATGGATATTCACAGGGCCTACCTCGAGGCCGGTGCCGATATTATCGAGACCAACACCTTCAATGCCACCTCCATTTCGATGGCGGATTACGGCATGGAGGAGCTGGTTTACGAGATTAACTACGAGGCCGCAGCACTTGCCCGCGCGACCTGTGATGAATACGCCTCCGCTGACAAGCCGCGTTTTGTCGCCGGTGTAATGGGGCCGACCAACCGGACCTGCAGTATCTCGCCGGATGTGAACAACCCGAGTTTCCGCAATGTAACATTTGACCAATTACGCGAGGCCTATGGTGAATCAATCCGTGGCATGGTCGATGGCGGCGTAGATATCCTGCTGGTGGAGACCATTTTCGATACCCTGAATGCAAAGGCCGCGCTGTTTGCCATCGAGGAATATTTCGAAACCCATAACGTGAGACTGCCGGTTATGATCTCCGGCACCATCACCGATGCCTCCGGGCGTACCCTCTCCGGACAGACTGCCGAGGCCTTCTGGAACTCGCTGAATCACATCCAGCCGGTCAGCTTCGGCTTCAACTGTGCGCTGGGTGCAAAGGAGTTGCGCCCGTATATCGAGGAAATAGCGGGCCTTGCCAATTGCCACATCAACACGCATCCGAATGCCGGTTTGCCGAATGAGTTCGGTGAATACGACGAGACCCCGGCACAGATGGCGGCAGAGATCGAGGACTGGGCGCGCAACGGCTTTCTGAACATCATCGGTGGTTGTTGTGGTACCACGCCGGCACACATCAAGGCCATTGCCGAAGCGGTCAGCAAGTACCCGCCGCGGCAAATACCCGAAAGACCGGCCGAATGTCGCCTCAGTGGACTCGAGCCCTGTAACATCGGCGCGGATTCGTTATTTGTAAATGTTGGCGAACGCACCAATGTCACCGGCTCTGCCAGATTCAAACGCCTGATACTTGAAGAGCAATATGACGAGGCACTCGAGGTCGCACGTGAACAGGTCGCGAATGGCGCACAGATCATCGACGTGAACATGGACGAGGGCATGCTTGACGGCGAGCAGGCCATGGTGACCTTCCTGAATTCGATAGCGGGCGAACCGGATATTGCGCGTGTCCCGGTCATGGTGGATTCGTCGAAGTGGCCGATCATCGAGGCCGGCCTGAAGTGTATCCAGGGCAAGGGCGTGGTGAACTCGATCTCGATGAAAGAGGGCGAGGAAAATTTCATTCACCAGGCGCGGCTATGTCGTCGTTACGGCGCGGCCATTATTGTGATGGCCTTCGACGAGCAAGGCCAGGCAGACACGGAGGCACGCAAGGTCGAAATCTGCACGCGTGCCTACAAGATCCTCACCGAGCAGGTCGGCTTCCCGGCCGAGGACATTATCTTCGACCCGAATATCTTCGCCATCGCGACAGGTATCGAGGAGCACAATAACTACGGTATCGATTTCATCGAGGCGACCCGCAAGATCAAGCAAACACTCCCGCATGCGCTGGTCAGCGGCGGCGTCTCGAATGTCTCTTTCTCTTTCCGCGGCAACAACCCGGTACGCGAGGCGATCCATGCGGTGTTCCTGTATCACACCATCAAGGCTGGCATGGACATGGGTATTGTGAATGCCGGTCAGCTGGCCGTTTATGATGAATTACCGGCAGAACTGCGGGAACGCGTCGAAGACGTTGTCTTGAATCGGCGCGAGGATGCAACCGAGCGCCTGCTCGAAATCGCCGACAAGTACCGCGGCGACGGCACGACCAGTAGAAAAGAGGAAGATCTCGAGTGGCGGAGCTGGCCTGTCGGCAAGCGCATCGAGCACGCGCTGGTTAAGGGTATCGATGCCTATGTGATCGAGGATACCGAAGAGGCGCGGCTGCAGTTTGACCGGCCGATCCATGTGATTGAAGGTCCGCTTATGGATGGCATGAACGTGGTCGGTGACCTGTTTGGTGACGGCAGGATGTTCCTGCCACAGGTCGTGAAGTCGGCACGGGTCATGAAAAAGGCTGTCGCCCACCTGATACCTTATATTGAGGCAGAAAAAAACGAAGGCGCGCAGAGTAACGGCAAGATCCTCATGGCCACCGTCAAGGGGGACGTGCATGACATTGGCAAGAACATCGTCGGCGTAGTCTTGCAGTGCAATAATTTCGAGGTCATTGACCTGGGTGTGATGGTACCAGCCAACAAGATCATCGAGGCGGCGAAGGAACACAACGTCGATATCATCGGTCTGAGCGGACTGATTACGCCTTCCCTGGATGAGATGGTGCACATGGCGAAGGAGCTGGAACGCCTTGGTTTTGATCTTCCCTTGATGATCGGTGGTGCCACGACCTCGAAGGCGCATACCGCGGTGAAGATTGAACAGAATTACCACGCCCCTACTGTCTGGGTGAAGGACGCCTCGCGCGCGGTAGGCGTGGCACAGAATCTTATCAGTGAAGATCGGCGCGAAGACTTTACCCGTAAGCTGCGCGAAGAATACGAAACAGTGCGGATCAAGCATGCCGGTCGTCGTGCCCAGACAAAGTGGCTGTCCCTGGACGCGGCGCGCGAGAATAAAGCGGCAATAGACTGGAGCAGTTACACACCACCGGTACCGGCCAAAGTGGGTATAGAGGTGTTTGCTGACTACCCCCTGCAAGAATTGCGTGACTACATTGACTGGACACCGTTTTTCCATGCCTGGGAACTGAAAGGGCGTTACCCGAAGATCTTCGATGATGCGGAGAAGGGCGAGGAGGCGCGCAAGCTGTTCGCCGATGCCGAGGCCATGCTTGAGCAGATTATCAACGAAGGCTGGCTCAGGGCCCGTGCCGTGATTGGTCTGTTCCCGGCAAACAGTGTCAACGATGACGATATCGAGATCTATACCGATGAGACGCGCAGTGAAGTGCGCATGACCCTGCACAACCTGCGTCAGCAACAGGAAAAGCCGCCGGGCAAGGCCAACCTGTGTCTGTCAGACTTTGTGGCACCGAAAGACAGTGGCAAGCCTGATTACATCGGTGGTTTTGCCGTGACCACGGGGATCGGCATTGACGAGAAAGTTTCTGAGTTTGAGGCGGAACATGATGATTACCGCGCCATCATGATCAAGGCGCTCGCGGATCGCCTGGCGGAGGCCCTTGCCGAACGCATGCATGAGCGGGTGCGCAAGGAGTTCTGGGGCTATGCCAGCGATGAGTCATTAAGTAACGAGCAGCTGGTGAAAGAAACCTACCAGGGCATTCGTCCGGCGAGTGGTTACCCGGCATCGCCGGACCACACCGAGAAAGGCCTGTTATGGGAGTTGCTCGACGTCGATAACAGTGCCGGCATCACACTGACGGAATCGATGGCCATGTTACCGACGGCAGCGGTGAGCGGTATCTATTATTCACATCCTGAGTCGAGTTACTTTGCCGTGAGCAAGATCAACCGTGACCAGGTCGAAGACTATGCCAAACGCAAGGGTATGACCGTGACCGAGACCGAGCGCTGGTTATCCCCGAACCTGGGTTATGAGGATTGATATTCCGCAAGCATGAATATAGTAAGTGTATGCGGAAGAGCATCTTGCCAGCACAGTCATTTTGCGTTAAACAGGATGGGCTAGTTCCTTTTTTAACCAGCATGGTGAGCACATCACACAGGAGGTGTTTTATGGTTATATGCCGTTCTTTGCTAAGCCGTCTGGCCCGTTTCAGTTTTTTACTGTTACTGGCCATGCAGGGCCAGGCGAATGCCGAAATACTAGTTACCGGCCCCGAGATGATTGCCGAGGGCGGGCGACTGTATGACAAGTGGTGGGAAGAGTATGACTTGCGCAAACCGACCTCGACTCACCCGGCGTACCCCTTGTCGGGCAAGCAGCGCGGCGCGACCACCTGGCGTTGCAAGGAGTGTCATGGCTGGGATTACCGGGGGAACGCCGGCGCCTATGCCGAGGGCAGTCACTTCACGGGAATAAAGGGTATTACCGCCTTTGCCGGACGCCCGCTTGAAGATATTGTCAGTGTGCTGAAAGATCAACGGCACGGTTATGATGCAGTCATGCTGGAATATGGTCTGTTACGTATTGCCGCCTTTGTCTCGGAGGGGCAAGTCCCTATGTCGAACTACATTGATGAGGTGTCAAAACGGTCCAACGGACAGCCTGCGGCGGGTCGTCGTTCCTATAGGCAAAACTGCCAGGATTGTCATGGCCGGGATGGCCGCAAGCGGAACTTCAATGACGATGACAAGCCTGTTTATATTGGTACGGAGGCGAATGGCAATCCCTGGGAAACGCTGCACAAGATAAGGAATGGCCAGCCGGGGGCCTTTGTCATGGGTAGTCCGATGCCGCATATGCTGGGCAAGCTGGACCTGCAGGAACAGATCGACCTGCTGTCCTATATGCAGACCTTGCCAGAGAAATAGTGTCCCGAAGCACACGGATGTGCGAGAGGGGGGGGGGGGGATAATTGATGATTGCGGAATGATGATTGATGAACGAATACCAATCACCAATCACCAATCACCAATCACCAATCACCAATCACCAATCACCAATCATCAATCATCAATCATCAATCACCAATCACCAATCACCAATCATCAATCATCAATCATCAATCATCAATCAGCTATATCTAGCTGTTCTCGGCAATAAATTTCTCGAGGATTTCGACGGGCACGGCACCGGCCTGTGCCGCCCGTAACTTGCCACTTGGATCATAGATAAAGAACGTCGGCGTACCCACCCAGAACTCCCCGGTTAACTCATAATACATGCCGCCGATATCCTCGGCGTTACCGATAAGATTGGGGAAATTGAGCGCGTGCTCATCGACAAAGACCTGGGCGGCCGCCTTGTTGGCAAGACCATCAATAGTGACGCCGAGAACATGGGCATTGTCATCCTTATGTTTGTTATGGAAGGCTACATATTCCGGTGCCTCCTTGCCGCAGATATGACAATCCGAGGCCCAGAACATGACTACCAGCCACTTGCCATTGCCGGTGTAGTCATCGATGCTGCGGGGGGCACCGGAAAAATCGGTGAGGACACCGGCCTGGGCAAGGGCACTGGCGAAAAGTAACAGACCGGCCATGAAGAGTTTTGCAAGGCCTGGGAAAAATTGCGCTGACATATCGGTATCTCGCTGGCTGAATTAAGTATATTTACTATGACAGACTTTATGTTTATTGGTTCAGTTTGCCGGGCCCCCCTGTGGTTAGCTAATGTTATAATAACAACAGCGGAGGACAAACCGGAATAACTGGATGAAAGCAGAGACACTATCTGCCACAAATGTACGCGGTGATAATTATCGTATATTTCTGGTGATCAATTACATTGCCTACCTGGGTTGTGCTGTGCATAGCCTGTTTATCCCGTTATTTTATTGGCTTGGAGTTACCCCGTTAGTATTTCTGAATATTTTCAGTGTCTCGGCCTGGGCGCTAGCCTTCTTTATCAACCGGCACGGCAGACACCGTGAAGCATTCATTCTGCTGGTGATCGAAATTATTTTGCACGCCTTCCTGGCCGTATTTTTTCTCGGCTGGCAAAGCGGTTTCCATTACTACCTGCTGCCACTGGTACCCTTAATTTTCTTTCATCATAAACAAAGCACGCGCAGTATCTTACTCGAGACGACGCTGCTATTCATTGCCTACATTGGTCTTTATCTCTATACCCATTATGCCGCTTTCCAGGTGGGTGCCATTGATCCAGATATTCTTGATGCCTTGCAGGTGATGAATATCGCCGTGAATTTTGCGGTACTGGGTATGCTCGGTTATTTCTTCCGGATTGCCTCCATTCGCGCGGAAAAAGACATGGAACGCCTGGCGACGACGGACGCCCTGACCAGGCTGTATAACCGCCGCAAGATGCGCGAGATGCTGGAGCGCGAACGCCTGCGTTTTGAGCGTGATAGAAAGCCTTTCATTATCGCGATCACTGATATTGACTACTTCAAGAGTTTTAATGATCTGCACGGGCATGACTGTGGCGATTATGTATTGCAGAAGGTTTCGCGCCTGATGCAGAACTGCCTGCGCAAGCAGGATGTGATCGCTCGCTGGGGGGGCGAGGAGTTTTTGATCATGCTGCCGGAAACCGAGATCGAGGGCGGGGTAAAGGCCATTGAGAAAATACGCGAGACCATTGCCGAAACCCGTTATCGCTTTGGCGGTGAGGAATTCAAGGTGACCATGACCTTTGGCGTGGCAATATTTGACGGGACGCAGCATATCGATGGTTGCATCAAGCAGGCGGATCAGATGCTTTATGCCGGCAAGCATGGCGGACGCAATTGTGTGGTTGCAGTAGGCGCTTGATATGCACGCCCTGCTGAATATAAGTCGTTACTGATATGCTATACTTGCCGCTCAGCCAGGCGGGCAAATCCCGGGCCAGGATCATAAAGTATGAGCATTGAACTTTTTGAAGAATATTCCCTGATACTGGGTATCGGTGGCCTGATACTATATATGCTCTATATCATCTATAAACTTGGCTCCGAATCTAAAGCAGGTCGCTTTGGCTTTATCATTCTGTTTATCGCACTGGGGCTGGGTTTTGTGGGGCTTATCGTCAAGTGGGTACTGGTCGAGTTGATGGACCTCTAGCATATGACGCGGCATTGTATCGACCTGCCTGCGGGCGTGTTTATCCATGAACTGGTCGGGGCGGCGGCGCTCAACCGGCAAATCCTCCGCGAATTCCTTGCCCTTGAGCATGATGAAGCAATCACGCGCAGTCATCACGTCAACGGCCGTTTTGAGAATATCTATCCCGGGATAGAACAGGTCCCGGCCATGACGGAGGTGCTGATGCAGGCCTGCCAGGTTGCCGGGCAGTGCCTGGGGCTGACGTTCCCGCTACAGGCCGGCTTCTGGTTTAACGCCATGTACCCGGGACATGTCACGGCGCTGCATAACCACGATGACTATGATGAATGCCTGTCGGGGGTGTATTACGTCACGGCACCAGAGCATAGCGGTGACCTCATCCTGCATACAGCCGATGGCCCCTTTAGGCTTGCGCCCAAAGCCGGCCGTTGCGTGTTTTTTCCGCCGGCGATGCCGCACGAGGTCAGCGAGCACCTTGGCCAGTCGTTCCGGCTCTCGGTGGGTATGAACTTTGGGCCATTGCGCTCAGCGGCGGAAGAAAAGAACAGCACATGACAAACCTGGCCAGGAATATACGCAAATCAGGATGAGCCCCGCGAGACAGGCAATTTTATCCTAAAGCGAACGACCTTACAGTCGATAACAGCTTTGGGCGAACGCGTGAGTTCGCGCAAAAAAATGCTTTAGAATCAGTAAATGTCTCGATCAATGCCAACTTCATCAATTGATGTCAGCAAGGTGCTGGCAGACTTGCGTAATGCATTTCTCGGCGAGCTGCCGTCACGAGTGGCTGAGATTGAAGGCCTGATCCTCGACCTGAAAAGTGCTCAGGGCTTTGAGGAAAATTTTGCAACGCTCTATCGTCATGTGCACAGCGTCAAGGGCAGCGCCGGCACACACGGCCTGCAGATCATCTCGACGGTATGTCATGCCTTTGAAGACGAGATCGTCAAGGTTAAAGATGATGCATCTTCGCTGGACGCCGGGACTGTCTCTGCATGGCTGGGTTTCATTGACCTGTTACGCAAGACGATTGGCCTTGTCGCTGAGGATGTGCATGACTTTAGCGAAATCGAGACCAGCCTCGGAAAGATGCGCCGGCATGACAATGAGCATCAATATTCGGGCCTGCTGGTTTTTGCGCCGGGTCTGCAACAGCAATTGTGCCTGACGGCATTCGCAGATTATCCGGTCAACATGGCCTTCGCCGACAACGGCTACGAGGCGATGGGGCGTTTGCTGCATGAAAGGTTTGATTTCCTTATTTCTAATATGGAACTGCCCGATCTGAACGGCTTCGCCCTCATCAGCGCCTTACGTTTAACCCGGACCGGAAACCATAATATCCCCGCCGCGCTGCTGACCTCGAAAGAGTTCAGGCGTTATGGCCGGGATACCGATCCTGATTATGTCATTCAGAAAAATGCCAATATGCTGACGACATTCTCGGAGACGGCCGCAAAAATCATTGCGACTCTGAAGCAACACTAGGAGCCTGTCGCGAGATTGCTTAATCGCCGGCCAGTGGCTACTATTTTCACAGGACATGCATAAATACGGAGTCGCCTATGGCTGAGGGAAGCTACCAGGTCATTTTTAGTGGGCAGATTATTGAAGGGGCCGAGCTGGAGATGGTCAAGCGCAATGTGGCGCGTGTCTTTACGCTTGACCCGGAGCGGGTCGAAAAACTCTTCTGCGGCCGTCGTCTGATTCTGAAAAAACACATTGACCGGCTCACGGCAGAGAAATATCAAAGCACCATGCAGCGCGCCGGGGCGATCTGCGTGATTGAAGACGCGGCTCAGGCCCGACCGGCAAGCAGCGCTGCCGATCATCCCGGGAGCGGCGAAACGACATCGGCCCCTCAACAGGAAAGCGAACAACGCCAGGCGGAAGCAACGGTAAGCCTGGCCGAAGCGGGTGCAGCACTCGCCGAGCAGCGGGCGATACCGGAGGCGAATATCGATACTACGGGTATGGGTATGGCCGAGGCAGGGATCCTGCTCGTTGAACCCAGGGTGATGCCGGAGGCGAATATCGATACTACCGGCATGGATATGGCCGAGGCGGGGGTCCAGCTCGTTGAATCCCGGGCGGCGCCGGAGGCGAACATTGATACCAGTGGGATGGACATGGCCGAGGCCGGCATAACACTCGCTGAACATGTGGCCGTAGCGGCGGCAGAGTTTGATACGAGTAGCATGTCACTTGATGCGCCGGGGGTTAAACTGGTCGAGAGCAAGGACGTGCCGGTCGCCAATATCGATACCAGTCACTTATCTGCTGACTAGTCCGGGCGGCTGATAATTATCAGCCGTTATCAACGGCTGCTGGAGCGTGTCTGGCTGGCGGATCGATCCGCGTCAGCTTGCAGGCAACCTGGTATTTTGTCGCGGAGAGTTTGTCGCTACGCGCAATGATGCCTGAACCACTCAGTGCGGGCAGGTTGCGGTTGCGGCCACGCTCCAGACGCAGGCTGATGGGGGTGCCGGCGGCAAGGTCGCGGTCACAGGTCATGAGCAGGCCGGTAGCGGAGAAATCCTGTAAGACGCCAACGCACCAGCGCTCCTGTTCGTGGGTACGGTAAAGCACCGGGCACGCGGCGGCCATGCGCGGGAACAGGCGCTTATCGTGCTGTTTTTCTGGTGGCTGTGCAGTCATGGATTCTCCTTATCCCGTTTACAGCTTAGGCGAAGTGCGGGAATTAGCCACTGGTTTTGCTAACCAAGTTCGACCTCGACGTAATAGCCGGAAAATTTGCGAATATTCAGCACCCCGCTATTGAGAATGAGGTACTGGCCCTTGATGCCGAGCAGCGTACCTTCAATGAGCGGGGTCTTATCCAGGTTCAGTGAGCGTACCTTGTCCGGGTATGCCGTTACCGGGTAATGAATATCGACGACGTCATTATGTTCAAGAAATTCGATCGCTCCCTCGCCGAAGCGGCTTGCCAGATCCGCCAGTGCCTGACGCGAGCCGGCGAATAGTTCATCGCGTTGTTGTTCGAGATCGACTGGTTCCGGTGCACCCTTGAGCATGCGCCGCCAGTCGGTGCGATCCGAAACATGTTCTTTCAACAGCACCTCAACGAGGCCGGACAGGTAGCGATGGTCGACGCGGAAGATCGGCAGTGCCTGGCTGGCTCCTTGATCAATCCAGCGCGTGGGAACCTGTGGTGCACGGGTAATGCCCACCTTGATCCCTGACGAATTGGCCAGGTATACATAGTGATCCTGCATGCAGTTTTGCTCGGCCCACACGGGTTCACGGCAGGTGCCGGCATCGTAATGACAGGTTTCCGGTTTCATGATGCACAGGTCACAGGAGGCGAGGCTTTGTGAACAGGGATAGCAGTGGCCCTGGCTATAGCTCTTGCTGGTCTTGCGGCCGCAGGCGGTGCAGTGGATGACGCCGCCCGATTCGATTCGCAAGTGTTTACCAATATAAGGATTGAGGGTTTCGAGTCGATCATCGACGGGCAGTTGGTAGGTAACCGGTGATTCCAGACTGACGCGCATCTTGCGCAGATGACCAGCAAGCTTCATTGTTGACTCTGACCTCGTTATGATGGGTGACCATTCGGGTTAACAGGATAGGTTTACAGGAGATTATACATGGAGGCACCGGAACTCTGGGAAAAACTCTTGATCGGCGTGCTGGCAGTGGGCGTGATTTTTTTATTCCGTCCCGGTATCAAGGCGACCTGGGCGCGTAGCAAAGAGGCGAAGAAGGACTGGGCAGGGTTTCTCCTGCCGATCGGGGCCATGGTGCTGTTTATCATGCTGTTGATCTACATGGCGCGGCAGAGCTAGTTTAGCGCAGGGGACCGTCCAGCATGACAGCTCGCCTGGCAAAGAAAGTGAGAAAATGCCCCTTACGGGACGGCAACCATTTTGAATTGCTGGTCGATGGTGATGTGTTTGTGCCGCGGATGCTGGCGGCAATCGATGCCGCAGAAGAACTCATTTGCCTGGAAATGTATCTATTCGAGTCAGGCGAGGTGGCGACCCGGTTTATCCAGGCCATGCTGCGTGCGGCGCAACGCGGTGTCCGCGTATGCGTATTACTCGACGCCTTCGGGGCACGTGCCTTGCTGGAGCCGGATCGGGAGAAAATTGTTGGTGGCGGGATTGAAATGCGGTTTTATAATCCCCCGCGCTGGTTCCCGCTTTCGCACTGGAAGCGAAATATCGTCCGTGACCATCGCAAGTTCCTGCTTGTCGACAATGTTTGTGGCTTTACCGGCGGGGCCGGTATTACCGATGCCTTTATCAGCCAGGCCGGCAAGCCTGCCTGGCGGGAAAGCATGTTGTTGATTCGCGGCCCGGTGTTGGTTGACTGCCAGCATTTATTCGACAGGCTGTGGCGCTGGCTGGGGGGCAAGGCCCTCTCCCCGGGACGCCCGCCGGCGGTAGCCGGCACGATACCGGCGCAACTGGTCGCGAGTTATGGCTTTAGTGGCCAGGCCATTTACCAGGGTATCAAGCGTGCCATTCGTCGCACTCGCCAGCACCTGTGGGTGTCGACGCCGTATTTTATTCCCTCGCGGCGCTTGCGCCGGGCACTGGTCCGCGCCGCAAAACGCGGTGTTGATGTGCGCTTGCTGTTGCCGGGATGTTCTGATCACCCGGCCGTCAGCCTGGCCAGTCAGCGCCACTATACCCGCTTGCTCAAAGCCGGGGTGCGCATATATGCATACCGTTCCCGGATCCTGCATAGCAAGATAATGCTTTGCGACGACTGGGTCAGTATGGGCTCAAGTAACTACGATCGCTTTACCATGCGCTGGAATATCGAGGCCAACCTGGTTATTCCTTCTGCTGAATTTGCCGGGCGGGTCCGGGAGCAGTTCGAGCTCGATTTTGTCCACAGCGAAGTCATTAACCTCTCGGATTGGCAACAGCGGACGTTGTGGCTGCGGCTGCGGCAGCGGTTCTGGTCGAAAATCGCCAACCTCCTGGATCGACTGCAGCGACATTAATGCGCCTTAGCCTTGAAAAAGCCTGTCTCCCGGCCGTTATAGATCGGCATTGGCAATATTATCTTGTGAAAACTGATAACCGCTGTGATAATAGATGCTTACAGATGCAAGATTAAGTAATTTATAAGGTTTGTAAATGAGTTCCATCGCCGTCAGAGACTTCCTGCAGCAACGCGGTATCCACGCAGAGAGTATTTCTCATCAACCCGCACTGACCCTGGAACAGGTAGCCCAGCAGCTATTTGTGCCTGTCTATCAGTTTGCCCGCGCGACGTTATTACGGGATGCAAAGGGCTATCTTCTGGCGGTCCTCCCGGTTGGCAAGAGCATTGACTTTGTGGCACTGAAGGCGGCCCTGGGGCGTGACCTTGAGCTGGCCTGGCCCGAGGAATATACCGAGGTCTTCGGTGCTGTACACACCGGCTCGATCCCTCCACTGGCCTCCCTGTATGGCATTGCGACCATTATCGATACGACATTTGCCAACAGTGACAAGGTCTATATTGCCGATGGCAGTGGCCGGGGCCTGTTGCAGATAGCGAAAAAAGATTTCCTGTGCCTGCAGGAAGATGCCACGCCGCTGACCTTTACCATAGACAATCCGATAGGCCCGATCCTGAGTCGTGATGGCCAGTCGCTGGAGACCCGCAAGGTGCAGTCGCGCGCCCGCCGGATGCGGGAGCAGGTCGAAGGCCTGAAGGATTTGCCGCCGATGCCGGATGTTGCCTCGCAGCTGCTGCGCATCAGCCGTGACCCCGAGTCGATGCCAGCGGATGTCGCCCGGGTGATTGCCACAGACCCGGCGATCAGCGGCCAGATCATGCACTATGCGCGCTCGCCCTGGTTTGCCTTTCCGGGCGAAATCGATAACCTGGACGAGGCAATCTTTAACG
This sequence comes from Sulfuriflexus sp., assembly GCF_032250955.1. NCBI lineage: Bacteria > Pseudomonadati > Pseudomonadota > Gammaproteobacteria > Chromatiales > Granulosicoccaceae > Sulfuriflexus > Sulfuriflexus sp. The sequence goes on from NZ_JAVVES010000013.1 coordinate 34,516, forward strand.
TTCTGGGCATGGATATGGCGATTAATATTGCCCTTGGCATGGCGGCTGGCAAGGTCTTTCAGGGGAAAAGGACGGGTGCGCTTGGTAGCAACCAAGTCTGGCAACATGCCGTGCATTGCGCGTCATTGGCCGAGGGCCTGGCGCGGGAAATGCCGGCACGCCTCAAGATAAGGCCGGGCTCCATGTATCTTGCCGGCTTGCTGCACAATGTGGGTTTTCTGATCCTGAACCATTGTTTTGCCAATGAACACCGGGAATTGGAGGGCCTGCTCGCCCGGCAGCCGGATATCGCCATCTGGCAGCTGGAACGCAAGCTGTATGGCATGACGCATGCCGAACTGGGTGCGGATCTGATGCGTCACTGGGACCTGCCCCAGCTGGTTATTCGGGGCATCCGCCATCACCATGACGCAGATTATGTTGGCCAGCACCGCCATGAAGTCTTGCTGCTGCTGTTGGCAAACCGCCTTCTCAAGAGTCAAGGCATCGGTGACGAGGTGACAGATGAGCTCCCGGCCGAGGTACTCAAGACACTCTGCCTGAGCACGGCCACGGCGGAGCAGGTCCTGAAAAATGTCATGGGTTGTCGCGACACACTCGAGGCGATGATTCACCATCTGGCGGCCTAGGAGGCTGTCGGATTTAGGATGAATTGGCTGCGGAAGTGGGAGAGCGGCCCAAATTTCCCCGATTTTTCGTTGCGTAGAATAACTATGCGCCTCAAAATCGGTAAAATTTGTGCTCACTCTCCCACTCCCTCGCTTCAATCCCCCTAAACCCGACAGCCTCCTAGGAAATTCTCCCGGCAGCACAACCAGACTCGTGGTATAAAATACGGACAGAAAAACCCCGGCCAGCAGGGATCGGGGAATAACGTCGCTCTTCTGGGTGGTGTTTGAGGGTTGGCGGTATGCCGGCGTCGGATACTATCATTAGCATGCGCTGGAAATGTGCTCATCAAAGAGCGATGCAGATAACACAAGCACAAGGAGATGCAACATGACTGGCAAATACAACATTGTTTTTGGTTTTTTGTACCTGTTACTGACCGCCGCGCTCGGCCCGGTGATGGTGAACAACCTGCCCGCTATCGATGAAGCACAGGCGGACAAGCAACAGTCGATGGGTGCCTTGCAGCTGGCGGCCGACAGCGGCTTCGAGAACACCGAGACCCTTGAACCCATGACGGCGGCCGAAATCGCCAGGGCCAATAGCGCCGCGCTCCTGGCACTGAACAAGCAATTGAATGCCGAGTTGCCGAACAACGCCATCAAGGGTGGCCCCCATGCCCACGGCAACCTCGAGGCCATGCTGAATATTGTCGTCGGTATCGTGCTCATGTTCCTGGCCGTCGGTGTGCGTTTCAAGCAGTTGATCAGCAGCGTGTTTATCCTCGGTACCTTGTTGCATTCCGGGGCCCTGTACCTGGCAGTGGTCTTTAACCTGGCCTGGGCAGGCACTGTGCTCGGTACCGGCATCGGTCCGATCCTGATCCTGCTCGGCCTGTTACTGGCAGGCATTGCCTCGGCCACAGGCTGGAAGGGTAAGGCTGCCTGAGCCTATGCGAGGACTGTATCCGGCTCTCGAGCCTTACCGCACAGGGAGCCTGGCTGTCGAGGCCCCGCATGAACTTTATATAGAGGAATGTGGAAACCCGGATGGCCTGCCGGTGCTGTTCCTGCACGGCGGCCCCGGCGCTGGCTGTCTGCCGTATCACCGCCGTTTCTTTGACCCTGCCGTATACCGAATCATTCTCTTTGACCAGCGCGGCGCGGGGCAATCGACCCCGCATGCTGAACTGGGCGGGAATACAACCCCGGCACTGGTCAGTGACATCGAGGCCATCCGCATCGCGTTGGGCATCGATGGCTGGGTGGTGTTTGGCGGCTCGTGGGGTTCGACACTGGGGCTGGTCTATGCGCAGACCCACCCCGCGAGGGTGCTGGGCCTGATCCTGCGCGGTATTTTTCTCTGCCGGCCCGAGGATATCCACTGGTTCTACCAGCATGGCGCCGGCCGTATCTTCCCTGAGTACTGGGAACAGTATCTGGCACCGGTGCCGGAGGCCGAGCGCGGCGATATGGTGAGCGCTTACTATCGCTTGCTGACTGGTACGGACGAGGCGCTGAGGCTGGCCGCGGCACGTGCCTGGTCGCTCTGGGAGGGGCGAACCATCAGCCTGTTGCCCTGCAAGGAGAGCGAGCAGACGTTCGGTGACCCGCATTTTGCCCTGGCCATGGCGCGCATCGAATGCCACTACTTCATGCACGAAAGTTTCCTCGAACCTGACCAGATCCTGCGGGATGCCAGCAAGTTAAAAGACATTCCCGGCGTTATTGTGCATGGTCGGTATGATGTGGTCTGCACGGTGGATAATGCCCTGGCCCTGCATGCAGCCTGGCCCCAGGCCGATCTGCACATTATCCACGATGCCGGGCATGCCGCCTCCGAACCGGGGATCATCGACGCGCTGGTCAGCGCCACGCGTGATATGGCCAGAAAACTGGGTGCGGCATGATCGGTTTATTGCAACGGGTCAGCAAGGCCGGGGTTGACGTTGCCGGGCAGAATATCGGCGAAACAGGCCCGGGTCTGCTGGTGCTGGTCGGCGTGGAAAAGGGCGATACCGAGGTCCAGGCGAACCGCTTGCTTGAACGCCTGCTCGGCTACCGGGTGTTTGCCGATAATGACGACAAGATGAACCTGAGTCTGCGTGATACCGGGGGCGGCCTGCTCCTCGTGCCCCAGTTCACCCTCGCTGCTGATACCCGCAAGGGCGCGCGACCGAGCTTCTCCTCGGCGGCCCCGCCTGATGAGGGCAAGCGTTTGTTTGAGTATCTTGTGAACAAGGCCAGGGACCTGCATGCCGATGTGGCCAGTGGCCAGTTCGGTGCCGACATGCAGGTGAGCCTGACGAATGACGGCCCGGTGACATTCTGGTTACAGGTGAAGGGTGATTGATGATTGATGAATGTTTTTGCACCAAGGTTATTTGAGCAATAGAGATAATGTAAATTCCGAATAGCACAAGACTTGAGTTCATGTTCGATGCTTATTCCGATCATCACTGCTGTCCCGTTAACATAAGCCTGACAAGCGGTAAGCTTCGGATAAATAAGGTAAACAGGTTAACTGATGCGCATGAACACATGAAATTTCATCCCCTTCTAACCGGTGTTATCCCTTCTCCCTCCGGGAGAAGGCCAGGATGAGGGAGTAAATAAAACAATGTGTTATCGAATCTAAATCCCCTCACCCTAACCCTCTCCCGAAGGGAGAGGGAATTAACGGGACAGCAGTGTCCGATCATCAATCATCAATTGCCCTGAACCTTCGGGAAGAAGGTTGGGGTACTCATAATTGCCTCGACCCATTGGAAATGGGTGAGGTATCCATAATGAACCCTGAAAGGGTTCTATGGTGTAAGCCCGAAGGGATTCTGTGAGCCAGCATTCATCAATAAAAAAGGCCGGGCATTTGCCCGGCCTTGAGTTTACAGACTCAGCTTACGATTAGAACGTGGTACCGACACCGATGCCGAAGACCCAGGGGTCGATATCGACGTCGACTGAAACCGTGCCGACGGTGGTGTTCTTGAAATTGGCCTCGGTGCTGATATCAATGTACTTCACATCGAAGTTGACGAACCAGTCCTTGTTGATGTCGACATCGATACCGGCCTGAGCAGCCAGACCCCAGGAGTCATCGAGGTCAACCTTGGCGCCGGCCGTATCCAGGCCACCCTTCACGTCTTCATCATAGAAGTGCGTGTAATTGATACCTAGCCCGGCATAGGGACGGATATTGCTGCTGGGCAAGAAGTGGTACTGCAAGGTCAGGGTCGGTGGCAGAACGTTGGTATCAATGATATTGCCCAGGCCACCTATTGGTGCAGTACCCTCGCCCTTCACATCGTGTTGTGAGGTGCCCAGGATAAGTTCCAGACCCCAATTGCGGCTTAGCATATAGGTAAAATCGAGTTCCGGCACAGCATCGTTATTCACCGAGACGCCGGATCCGGCAATCGGTGCACCATTAACAGAGACAGCGCTACTGCTTTCATCCGGGTTAATGGTGATCAGGCGGCCCCGGACAACCCAGTCACCGGCCTCATAGGCGGCGGCCGGCATGGCCGTTATGCCCATGGCGAGGGCGATTGCAGCGGGCAGGAGGCGCTTTATGGGAGTCTTCATCGGTTATTCTCCATTCGTAAATAAAGTATTAAATAAGTAGTTGCTAATGTACCGGATGGCAGATTCTGCGCTTTGACAATGGTCAAGAAAATACGTTTTTATGACTATTTGTGAGAAAAAATCAGGTATGATTCTGAAAAGTGCTAAAGAAATGTAATAAAATTTGATCCGGGCGCAAGGGCAGGTATCCTATGCGCCCCGAAGTGACTGTGATTTACTGGAAAACATCCATGTCGGAACGTAAGGCCACTGTGGCCCGTAATACCAACGAGACCCAAATCTCGATCGGCCTGAATCTGGACGGGCGCGGCGAAGCCAGTTTTGCGACCGGCGTGCCGTTCCTCGATCATATGCTCGACCAGGTGGCCCGGCATGGCATGATCGACCTTGATATCAAGGCGGCGGGTGACCTGCACATTGATGCCCACCACACGGTGGAAGACATCGGTATCACGCTCGGTCAGGCCGTGGCCGAGGCACTCGGTGACAAGGCCGGCATTCGCCGCTATGGCCATGCCTATGTGCCGCTGGATGAAGCACTGTCCCGCGTCGTCATCGATTTCTCCGGTCGCCCGGGACTCGAGTACGGTGTCGATTTCCCGCGTGCCTCGATCGGCGAGTTTGATGTCGACCTGTTTGTGGAGTTTTTCCAGGGCTTTGTTAACCACGCCAGGGCCACGCTGCACATCGACAATATCCGGGGCAAAAACGCCCATCACATCGCCGAGACGATCTTCAAGGCCTTCGGCCGCGCCCTGCGCATGGCCGCCGAGCATGATGAACGGATGGCGGGTATTCTGCCCTCGACCAAGGGCAGCCTGTAAACCTTAACGACTCTCTGAATCATGAGTACTCTGGCAGTTATAGATTATGGTATGGGCAATCTGCATTCGGTGGCCAAGGCCGTCGAGCATGTTGCCGGCAAGGCCACGCGCGTTATTGTCAGCGCCGATGCCGACGCCATTCTTGCCGCTGACCGCGTGATTTTCCCCGGGGTCGGTGCTATCCGCGATTGCATGTCTGAACTGCAACGGCTCGAGCTCGATGCCGTGGTGCGCGAGTGCGCGCGTAGCAAGCCCCTGCTCGGTGTTTGCCTGGGCATGCATGCCCTCATGGAACGCAGTGAAGAAAACGACGGTGTCGATTGTCTCGGCGTATTTCCCGGCACCGTGCGCCGTTTCAGCAATGACCTGAAAGACGAGAAGGGCGAGCGTCTGAAGATCCCGCACATGGGCTGGAACGAAGTCTTCCAGAGCATGCAGCATCCGCTGTGGAAGAACGTCGCCGATGGCAGTCGCTTCTATTTTGTACACAGCTATTACGTGGAACCACAAGGCCCTGATTATATCGCCGGGTCAACGAATTATGGTGGCCCGTTTACATCAGTCGTTGCCCGTGAGAATGTGTTTGCAGCCCAGTTTCACCCGGAAAAGAGCCAACACTCCGGGCTGACCCTGTTGGAAAATTTTGTGCAGTGGGATGGCAATCTCTGAAGAGGAAAAAAGCATGTTGTTAATACCGGCAATTGACCTTAAAGAAGGCAAGTGTGTGCGCCTGCGGCAAGGCAAGATGGAAGACTCCACAGTGTTCTCCGATGACCCGGTGGCAATGGCCGGCCGCTGGGTTGAAGCCGGTGCACGCCGCCTGCATATCGTGGACCTCGATGGTGCCTTTGCCGGCGAGCCGGTGAATGCCGGCGTAATTCACGACATCGCGGAAGCCTACCCGAATCTGCCCATCCAGGTGGGTGGCGGGATCCGCGACGAAGACACCGTCCAGACCTACCTGAATGCCGGCGTGCAATACTGCATTATCGGTACCAAGGCGGTCAGTGCACCACACTTTGTCTCCGACATGTGCCTGGAGTTTCCCGGACACATCATGGTGGGTCTCGATGCGAAAAACGGCAAGGTTGCGATAGACGGCTGGTCCAAACTGTCGAACCATGACGTGATCGATCTGGCCCAGCACTTTGAAAAAGACGGTGTTGAAGCCATTATCTTTACTGATATTGGTCGTGACGGCATGCTGACCGGGGTTAACCTCGAGTCCACCGTGGAACTGGCCCGTGCCATTACGATTCCCGTGATTGCCTCTGGCGGCATTACCAATCTCGATGACGTGCGTAAGCTCGCCGAGCTTGCCGACGAGGGCATCGGCGGGGCGATTACCGGCCGTGCCATTTATGAAGGCACACTCGACTTCGCCGAAGGCCAGGCACTGGCCGACGAGTTGTGCGGCAAAGAGTAGAGAAAGCCCAACGCAGAGAACGCAAAGTGTATAAAAGTTTCATGAAACAAATTTTCGATTTCCTCTGCGGCCTTTGCGCCTTTGCGCCTTTGCGTTAAGAGAGTTCATAATGGGTTTAGCAAAAAGAATAATCCCCTGTCTCGATGTCGATAACGGCCGCGTCGTCAAAGGCGTGCAGTTTGTCGATATTCGCGATGCCGGCGACCCGGTTGAAATCGCCAGGCGTTATGATGAGCAGGGCGCGGATGAGCTCACCTTTCTGGATATTACCGCCAGCTCGGAAGGCCGCGACACGATCGTGCATGTCGTTGAACAGGTGGCAGGCCAGGTCTTTATTCCGCTGACCGTGGGTGGCGGCATCCGCAATGTCGAGGATATTCGCCGCATGCTCAATGCCGGTGCCGACAAGGTGGGCATCAATACCGCGGCGGTGGATCGCCCCGAATTCGTACGCGAGGCGGCCGAGAGGTTTGGCTCGCAGTGCATCGTGATCTCGATCGATGCCAAGCGGGTCAGTGCCGAGGGCGAACCTGCACGCTGGGAGATCTTTACCCATGGTGGACGCAAGGGTACCGGTCTGGATGCCATCGAATGGGCCCGCCGCATGGTTGAATACGGGGCAGGCGAAATCCTGCTGACGAGCATGGACCGCGATGGCACCCGCGACGGGTTTGATGTCGACCTGACCCGGACCATCAGCGAGGCCGTGGCTGTGCCGGTGATCGCCTCTGGCGGCGTGGGCACCCTGGAGCACCTCGCCGAAGGTATTATCAAGGGCAAGGCCGATGCCGTGCTGGCGGCGAGTATCTTCCACTTCGGCGACCATACTGTGCAGGAGGCCAAACGCTACATGGCCGATCGAGGTATCGAGGTCCGCCTGTAGGCGAGCGGGGCTGCTGCGGCAGTATTGAAAATGGGCCCGCAAGGTCGGGTTACCCCTCCCCACCCTTTGCCAGCCTCCGTAATTCTGCTAACAGAAATGGCGTAACCCGGGATACGGGCGGGGATTATTTGCTACACTAGGTAACCTTTTCCGTGGAGATGAGTATGTCAGGGCGGTGGCTCGACGAGATCAAGTGGACCGATGATGGCCTGGTGCCGGTAATTGCCCAGGAGGCCGGTTCGGGCAAGGTGCTCATGTTCGCGTGGATGAACCGCGAGTCGCTGCAGTTGACTGCGGAAAAGCACGAGGCCGTGTACTGGTCACGCTCGCGGGGCAGACTGTGGCACAAGGGCGAAGAGTCCGGACATGTGCAGAAGGTGCATGACATCCGTCTCGACTGTGACAACGACGTGATCCTGTTAACGGTCGAACAACGAGGCAGTATCGCCTGCCACACCGGTCGGCATAGCTGCTTTTACAAGCGTTTTGAAAATGATAACTGGGTCGAGGTTGAGCCGGTATTGAAAGACCCTGAAGAGATTTATAAATAAGCATGAGCGATATACTCGAACAGATTGCCAGGACGCTCGAGGCGCGCAAGCAGGCCGATGCCGATTCGTCTTACGTGGCGAGTCTGTATGCCAGGGGACTGGATACGATTTTGAAAAAGGTCGGTGAAGAAGCGACCGAGACCGTGATTGCCGCCAAGTCGGGTGACAAATCACAAATTGTGTATGAAACCGCTGACTTGTGGTTTCATACGATGGTCATGTTGGCCAATGAAGGACTGGGTCCGAAGGATGTGCTTGCAGAACTGCAACGTCGCTTTGGTGTCTCAGGACATGAAGAGAAGGCCTCGCGCAACAAATAGGCGCGAGCTATTTTTTAGCTAGGAGACAAGACAATGGGTTTTGGTGGAATTGGACCGGGTTCACTCATCCTTATTCTGGTGATCGTTATTTTGCTGTTCGGCACCAAGAAATTACGTAATGTTGGCGGCGACCTGGGCGGGGCCCTGCGTAGCTTTCGCAAATCGATGAAGGAAGGCGAAGACGACAAGGGAGATGACGAAAGCTCGAAGCTGTCCCGGCAGGACAGCGATGCAATCGATGCTGAAGTTGTCGAAGAAGAAAAAGAAAAAGAAAAAGAAAAAGAAAAGGATAAGGGCTGAGGCCAGCCCCGGTTAGCAGTGTTGAGCGGAAGCCTTCGGCTTTGTACTGCCCGGTGAAGTCATGTTTGATATCGGCTTTTTTGAACTTATCCTCATAGCGATCGTCGCCTTGTTCGTGATTGGTCCCGAACGCCTGCCCCACGTCGCGCGTTCCGCCGGGCTATGGATAGGCAAGATGCGCGGCTTTGTCAGTTCAGTAAAGTCGGATATCGATCAGGAACTGAAGGCTGAGGAACTCAAGCGCATCATAAAGCAACATGCTGACTCTACCGGCGTGCATGAGATCATTGAAGAAACCAGATCGGCGACCAATGACGTCAAAGAGCAGGATTATTTGCTGCGGGCTATCGTCGATGATGATAAAGAAAAAACAAAGAAAGAAGTAAAGCAACCAGCCGACGATGAGCGAGCAGGATAATACCCCGACAGAACCCGCCTTCCTCTCGCACCTCATCGAGTTGCGAGACCGGCTGTTGCGCAGCGTCCTGGTGGTGGTGGTGCTACTGCTGCCGCTGCTGTATTTCGCCAATGAACTCTATACCCTGCTTGCCGAGCCACTCCTGAGGCACATGCCGCAAGGCACGCAGATGATCGCCACGGAAGTGGCCTCACCGTTTCTGACGCCATTCAAGCTGGCCTTGATTGCGTCTATTTTTATCGCCGTCCCCTACCTGCTGTACCAGACCTGGGCATTTATCGCCCCGGGGCTTTACGAGCATGAGCAGAAACTCGTCATCCCCCTGATGGCCTCGAGTACGCTGTTGTTCTATGCGGGCATCGCCTTTGCCTACTATGTGGTGTTCCCGCTTGTGTTTGGTTTCTTTATCGGAGTTGCCCCCGAGGGCGTTGCGGTAATGACCGACATCTCGAAGTACCTGGATTTTGTGCTGAAGCTGTTTATTGCCTTCGGCATCGCCTTTGAGGTACCGATTGCGACAATTCTCATGTGCTGGACCGGCATGACCACCCCGGACAAGCTGGTCGAGAAGCGAGCCTACGTTATCGTTGGCGCCTTTGTCATCGGCATGCTCATGACGCCACCGGATATCGTTTCACAGGTTCTCCTGGCGATGCCTATGTGGCTGTTGTTCGAGGTCGGGGTATTTTTTGCGCGGCGTTTTACCCCGCAGCGCGGCAGAGGTGACGAGGATAGCGACAGCGAAACAGCATCAGAAGACAGCACTATGCCTGCCGCGGCGGCATCAGCGGCAGGGCATGCGGCGGCAGATAAAAAGCAGGAACAGGCCGCTTCAGCTGAGGCTGATATGGAAGAAGAGGAAGATCCATACAGGGAATTGACTTACGAGGAAATGGAGGCCGAACTCGACCGTATCGAAAGAGAGGAGGCCGAGAAAGACGAGAAAGACGAGAAAGACGAAGAAGACACGCCCGGGAGCGGCGACAAGAAAGAATAAATCGGCACCCGTGCCCGGGAGTAAATCATGCCTTCCCGCTGTCTTATATGTATATGACGGGAGTCTCAACATGAAGCCACGCCTGCTACCGGGCATTGCCCTGCTGTTGATGGCAGTGCTCCTGCATACCGATGCCCATGCCGGGCTGAAAAACACCCTCGCCAACCATGCCTCACCCTACCTGGCCATGCATGCTGGCGACCCGGTATATTGGCAGGAATGGAATGAGCAGAGCGTGGCCATGGCACGCCGGCAAAATAAACTCCTGTTTGTCTCGGTAGGCTATTTTGCCTGTCACTGGTGCCACGTCATGCAGCGCGAGAGTTACCAGAACCCCGCAATCGCGGCAAAGCTGAACAGCAACTTCATCCCGGTCAAGGTTGACCGTGAGCTGAACCCGGCTCTGGACACACGCCTGATTGAGTTTGTTGAAAGCACCCGCGGCTATTCCGGCTGGCCGTTGAATGTCTTTATCACCCCCGATGGATACCCCCTGCTTGGTATCGTCTACCTGCCACCGGAGGATTTCGGTTCACTGGTGGACGAGTTGCAGACACTCTGGCAACAGGATCATGTGCAGTTAACTGCCGATGCCAAAGCGGCCAGCGCGGAATTTGTGACTGCCGCCCTGCCGGCAGGGATCCCGCTAAAAACGGATCTCGCCGGACAGGTTCGCGCGCAACTGAAAAAAGTCAGCTTTGCAAAGGCTGATCACATGGCCGGCGGTTTTGGCAACCAGAGCAAGTTTCCTTCCGTTCCGCAACTGGCCGCCTTGCTGGAGAGTTACGCCAGTGACGCGGATGCCCAGACTGCCGAATTCCTGCGCCTGACGCTCGATAATATGGCCAGTCTGGGTCTGCATGACATTGTCGGTGGCGGCTTTTTCCGCTATACGGTCGATCCCCAGTGGCATGTGCCGCATTTTGAAAAGATGCTCTATGACAACGCCTTGCTGGCGAGTCTGTACTTGCGCGCCGGCACGTTGCTTGATGAGCCGGCCTATCTCGCGACAGCACGGCAGACACTCGACTTCATGCAAAGCGAATTGGCGGGCAGGCAGGGTGGCCTGTATGCGAGCCTGTCGGCAATTGACAGCAATGGTATCGAAGGTGGTTACTACCTCTGGCAGGCGGAGGAACTGCAGGCATTACTGACTGCAGCCGAATGGCTGGCGGTGAGCAAGGCCTGGAAAATAGAAGGTAGCATGACCACGGAGGATGGTTATCTGCCGCTGGCCTACCGGGATAGCGAGGAGGTGGCCGCCGAGCTATCGATTCCGCTCGCCGAACTGAGACAACGACTGACTTCGGCAAAACAGAAAATGCTGGCCGCGCGCAAGCAACGCAGCCTGCCAGTGGATGACAAACAGCTGGCAGCATGGAATGGACTGGCCCTGTCAGCCTTTGCCGAGGGCGCCGCAGTTTTTGATGACAAACGCTATAGAGATATGGCGGATCGTATCAGGACATTTTTACTCAGCCAGTTGTGGCAGGACGGGCGCCTGCTGCGTGCCCGGGATACAAATGGCAAGGCTCTCGGTGAGGCGACGCTCGAGGATTACGCCTACGTGGCGCAAGGCCTGCTGGCATGGGTCGGGTTAAGCAAGCAGGCGAAAGATTATGACGAGGTCGGGCGGATTATCAGGACGGCATGGAAAAGATTTTTCACAGCCCAGGGCTGGCGCTTGACCGAAACCAGCCTGCTGGCCACTGCCACCAGCCAGGTGGTGCTGGCCGATGGCCCGATGCCCTCACCCTCGGCAGAGTTGTTGCGGGCAACGCTTGGCTGGTTACAGGAAAGAGAAGATAGTGGATTACGTGCACAGACCATGCACGCCATCAGTGCCGGGCAGGCATTATTACTTGAGGACCCTTACTGGTTTGCCAGCCAGGCCCGGGTGGTTTTCATGCTTCAACAGCCGTAGCGCATCCGCGTACCGTGTATCAGAGAAAGGGTGATCTCGTCGGCGCTGAGCTCGGCCGGGAACAGGCAGCCGGATATTTTCGCTGCATGGATACTGGCACCGTTCAGGTTCGCCTTGCTGAAATCGATACCGCGTAAATCGGCCTGACGAAAGTAACCACCCTGGAAGTCCAGCCCATCGGCATGCAGACCCTGCAGGCCAAGCCCGCGCATGTCGGCATTGATCAAATCAGGGCTCTCGCCCTTGGCACAGGCATGATTAAAGTCATCGATTTTGCCCTCACGCAACAAGTGGTAAAGGTGGTCTTCTTTCATTTCCGGTTCGCTCATGGCGGGGCTCCTGATTTAAATATTCCTGATACACATTAGGTGGTTTGCACAGTGATGGCAAGCTAGGGCTTGAGCCTGGCGGCTCGCCGGTTATCAAGCAGGCGGTGAACCTCGGTATAGATAACCGGGATAAGGAACAGGCTGACCAGCAAGGAAAAGCTCAGTCCTGAGACGATGGTAACTGCCAGTGGCTGTAGCATCTCGGCACCTTCGCCGAGTTTGAGTGCCAGCGGTAACATACCGACCACGGTCGTGAGGGTCGTCATGAGAATCGGCCGCAGGCGTAAACGTGCCGCCGTCAGGGTCGCGGTTAGCAAGGCCTGTCCGGCGGCGCGCTGCAGCTCGATATACTCGACCAGCACGATTGCATTGTTGACGACGATGCCGGCCAGCATGATAAGGCCGAGGGCGACCGGCATGGAAACCGGCAAGCCGGTAACGAACAGGCCTATGGCGACACCAATGGTCGCGAAGGGGACGCTGACAAGAATGATCAGCGGGTTTTGCAGTGACTCGTACTGGATCGCCATGACCACGAGTACCAGGAACAGGGCGAGGAGCAGGAGCATACCGGAAAGCTGCTTGCCTTCCTGTAAGGCCTGGCTGGCACCACCGTCATAGAAGGTGTAGCCATCCGGCAGCGCCAGGTCGGCAAGGCGTGTCTCGATCTCGGCATGGATTTCACCCGCCGTACGTATGTCGGTGCTTAGCGAGGCACTGATTTCAACATAGCGTTGTTGCTTGTCGCGCAATACCTGCGCGGGGCTGGCAATGATGTTGACGTTGGCGACATCGGCGAGGTAGACGGAAGCCCCCGGCTGGCGCGAACTGAACAGCAGGATCGACTCGATGTCCTGCGGTGATTCAATGCGGCTACGCGGCAGGCGCAGGCGCACATCATAGCTCTTGTCGCCGTCGATAAAGTCTGTGACGACCTCGCCGTTCAGGGCATAGCGCAGGGCATGGGTGACATCTTCGATATCCAGGCCGAGGCTGGCGGCACGTTCACGGTCAACCTCGATAGCCAGTTCCTGGCGGACTTCCTCCGAGGAATGCTTCAGGTTACGCAAACCGCTGGTGTCACGCAGGCGTAGCATAATCTCGTCACCTATTTCATCGAGCGTTGCCAGTTGCGGGCCCTGGATACGCAGGCTCAGATCATCATCACCACGGCTGGTGCGGAAGCCGCGAATACCATAGGTACGCATCCGCACGCGGATACCGGCGAAGTTTTGCTGGCGAATCAGCTTTTGCATCTTGTCCTTCCAGGCGTCGCTGGAAAGCACGCGCTGAGTCGTCGGCACAAGCTGTACGGTCAGGGTGCTCTGGTTGCTCGCCTCATATTCCGAGCGCCCGAAGATCCTGCCGCCCACAATCGAGAACACGCCCCTGACCTCTGGCTGGGCGCGCAGGAGTTTTTCAATCTTGATCACGCTGGCATCCATTTCAGTCAGCGAGATACCGGGATCGGCACTGATGCTGACACGCAACTTGCCGTCATCAAAGGCGGGCAGGAAGATATTCTTGTTTGTCGCAAACACCGTAAGGATGCTGATCAGTAGTGCTGTCAGCAAGACGCCGATAACAGCAAGCCGCAGGCCATGATTGGTGAGAACCGCCTCGAGACCGGCGACATAACGCTGGCGCAACAATTCGACAAAGGCATCAATTTTTGCACGAACCCCACTGGTGCGGTTACTTGCAGAGTGGGCGGCCAGCGCCGGCACGAGGGTCAGGGCCACGGCGAGGGAGGCCACGATGGCTGCCGAAATGGTAAAGATGAGTTCCTGGAACAACAGGCCAATAAGGCCGCCGATAAACAGGAACGGCAGCACGGCGGCAAGATTGGTGGAGGTAGAGGCGACGATGGCGCTGTTTATCTCGCCTGCCGCGGTTACCGCGGCAGCGGAATCCGCATCGAGACCGGCGGTGGTTTCCGTCTCTACAATGTCCCGTTCCTGCTGGTGACGGGAAATGTTTTCGAGCATGACGATTGTATTATCGACGAGCATGCCGATGCCGAGTGCGAGGCCCCCGAGAGTCATGATGTTCAGGCTCAGGCCGCCGAGCCCCATAAGGATGAAGGTCACCATGATGGCGATGGGAATCGCACTGCCGATGATCAGGGTATGACGCAGGTTGCCGAGGAACAGGTAGACGATAATCATGGCAAGGATGGCGCCACTGATTGCGGCGGTCGCGGCATTGTTCAGTGAATTGCGGACATAGATCGACTGGTCATCAACAATCTGCACCCGGGTACCCTGGGGCAATATGGCCTGCTGTTTGAGCCACTCGACCTGTTGTTTGACCGCATCGGCGACATTTACCGTATTCGCATTCGGTTGCTTCTGGATCGATACCTTGACGCCGGGGATATCGTTATAACGTACCTGCAGGCGCTGTTCCTCGTGTCCGTCAATGACCCTGGCGATATTGCTCAGGTGGATGGTCTCGCCATTGGCAAGCGCGATGGGGAGCTCTGCAATATCAGAGACGTTTTCAAAACGTCCCGAGGTGCGACTGATAATCTCCTGTTCAAGCATGATCAAACGACCACCCGGCGCTTCAACATTACCGCGCTGCAAGGCCCTGACAACATCACTGATAGACAGGCCGAGCCCGCTGAGGCGTTCCTGGTCGGGCAATATAAGGATCTCGCGTACCAGGCCGCCACCGACCTCGACCGCGGCCACACCAGGCAGGTTGAGAAACCATTTTGAATAGGTGTTATCCACCCAGTCACGCAGTTGCACGGCGTCCATGCTTGTCGAACTGACCACATATTCCATGACCGGGATCTGGGCAGGGTCACGCTTGTAGATAACCGGCGGGTCGATAGAGGTGGGCAAGAAGCGCTTCGCGCGGTCCAGGCGGGTACTGGCATCGCGCAGGGCAATGTCAATGTCCTTGCCATACTCAAAGGATAGATCTACCGAGCTGCGACCTTCCGAGGTCCGCGACTGGACGCTGATGGCATCTTCGGTAATCGCCAGTTGTTCTTCCAGCTGCCGGGTAATCCGATCTTCCATGACCGTGGCAGGCACGCCGGGATCGATAATACGCACCCGCACTTCCGGATAGATGATGTGCGGTAGCAGGTTAATCGAGAGGCGATCCAGCACGAAGCCGCCAAGCACAACCACGGCAAGGGTGATCATGATAATGCCAATCGGATGACGGATTGACCAACTGGCCAGGCCACCGCTGCGAAAGCGCATGTTATGGTTACGGGATGGCATGGACTATTCCCTGGTTGATTTTTGCCCGACCGGCGAGTCTGCCGCCGTGCGAACCGGGCTGCCAGGCTTCAGACCGAGAAAGCCCTTCACGACCAGCCGCTGACCCTCTTCGAGACCTTCAAGAATCTCGACCTTGTCTTCGATGCGCAAGCCACTCCGCACCGCCGTACGAACGGTCTTGTCCTTGTTATCAACCACAAATACAAACTCGCCTTCGGCATCACGTCGGAGTGCAGAAAATGGAACCAGCAGGCGTGTCTGTGGCGGGCCTTGTAACGTGACCCGGCAGAACTGTCCGGGCAGGGCTCCGGCGGGTGCCGGGTCCAGTACGATCTCGACAATCCCGGTGCGCGTGGCAGCATTCAGGCTGGGATGAATACGAAGGATCTTGCCCCAGAAACGCTGGTTTGGCAGGGCGTCAATCGTCACCTCGACATCATCACCGTTGCGCAGGCCGGGGAGCAACAATTCGGACACAGCGACCTCGGTGATCAGTGTCGAGGTATCAATAAGGGTCAGCAGATGGGTATGGCGCTGGGCGACGAGGCCGGGCTCGGCAAAGCGTTGACTGATCACACCATCAATGGGGGCGTGCATACGGGTGTAGCTAAAGCGTGTTTGTAACAGGCTTTCTTCAGCCTTCGCCACATCAAGGGCGGTATGCGCCCGGGCGAGTGCATCCTCGGCGACCAGTCGTTTCGAACGAAGTTGTTTCAGGCGGGCCAAATCCTCTTCAGCCTGGCGGCGGGTGGCATGGGCCTTATCGAGTTCGGCGCGGAGTAACTTGTCATCAATGCGTACCACTACATCATCTTTTTTTACCCGGGCACCTTCATGGAAGGGCAGCT
This sequence comes from Sulfuriflexus sp., assembly GCF_032250955.1. Classification (NCBI taxonomy): domain Bacteria; kingdom Pseudomonadati; phylum Pseudomonadota; class Gammaproteobacteria; order Chromatiales; family Granulosicoccaceae; genus Sulfuriflexus; species Sulfuriflexus sp. Next base: position 50,771 of record NZ_JAVVES010000013.1, read on the forward strand.
CGGTCAAAACCCCTTCTTCCTGGTTAAAGAGTTTGACTTCGGTGCGGGCATGTAACGTGCCGGTGCGCCGCGAACTATGCCGAACCGTTTCTGCACGGGCGGGGGCCAACTCAACCAGTTGGGCCGGTCGCGTGCCGGTCTTCTTTGCAGTGGTCTCATCGGCACAGGCACTTAACAGGACCAGGCCGATGGCGACTAATAACCATAAAAAGGGGGGAAGCGTCGTTGTTCTTGTCATGCCTGGGGCTCGCAGTTGCAACAGGGAATGCCTGATAAATTAAATGCTTATTGTAGGCCCTTTCTAAACAACGGGGAAAGGGTTTGATGGCCTGTTCATGCTTCACATGTTTATGACTTGACAGTGCGGTAAAGGTTTCACAAAGAGGGGAGTTTTTGCCATACTCAAAATAATAGTGAAGCTGTGACAATAAAAAGCCATCATCATTTATGGGGAGAGAGCATGTTAAAAACCTTTTACTGCGCCAGCAGAAACCGCTGTCGTAAGGGTGTAGCCCGCGCCGGGTTTTTTCTGGGGGCATGCCTGATGATCCCGGTAATGGCACTGGCCGCCGAAGACGGCGTTATCACGATGACGACGGCACCGACCCAGTCGGTAGCCGATACCCATAAACTTTATGGTCCAATAGCCGAATACCTGTCCGCGGCCAGCGGTAAGCAGGTCAAGCTTGTGCCGGTGCGTAATTTCCTCGAATACACCAGTAAAATGCGCAAGGACGAGTTTGATATCATCTTTGACGGCCCGCATTTTGTCAGCTGGCGCATGCAGCACACCAACCATGTCCCCATGGCGCGCCTGCCCGGCGAGCTGGTTTTCATGGCGGCAGTGAAGGATGGCGGGGCGATCAAACAAATCGATCAACTCATCGGCAAGAAGATCTGCGCCGTGAACTCCCCGAACCTGGCGACGCTAATGGTCCTGGATGCCTTCCCTAACCCGGTCCGTCAGCCGGTTATTGTCGCGCAGAACAGTTTCAAGGCGGCCATGCAATGCCTGAAAGAGGGCAAGGGCATGGCTGCGATCCTGCCCATCAAGTTCTGGAAGAAGTTTGAAAAGAAAGGCGAGACCAGGGGTTACCGCCTGCTCTACTCGACCCGTCAGCAGCCCCTGCCGCCGCGGACGTTTTCGATTTCAATGCGTATCGATGCAGAAACCCGCGAGAAGATAACAAAGGCACTGCTTGAGAGTGAAGGCAAACCGGGCGCCCTGCCGGTGTTGAATCGCTTCCGCAGCAAGAACTTCGTCGCGGCGCGGGAAAGTGAATACCATGACCTGTCCCGGCTGTTGTTATCGGTATGGGGCTTTCATGAATAGCCTGTCGAACCAGATGAATAACACCCTCGACAATATTATTAACCGGCAACATACTGATATACCTACATATACCTCACGGCGGCATTGGTAACGTCATGCGGCACCACTTTCCCGGATCGGCAAAAATATACTATACTTAGACTAAGGTTTTTAATGAGGCTCGTTAACCAGGCCAGGATGCCCATTTTTGCCATGCCCGGTTTCTTTAATAAAAACCCCTTGAATCTGTTTGGTCGTGGTACAGCCAGCTTACCAGCGACACCCCGGGCCTCCCCTGACTGGTAACAGGACGAACCTCATTCCTGAGCGATGGACAGGAATTCCCGTTTTGAATATGTAAGGAAAGTCACTGCTGTCCCGTTAACCGAACGAAAAAAGGCTTAAATCTCAATGATCTGTTATAATGAACGTGCGAACAAACACTATAATAGAAGGAGATTTAAGCCTTGGCACATCATAGCACCGTATTTTCACAATTGCTCAAATTTATCCCTAGACATGAATTCGAGACCCTGGCAAAACAGCATCATACAGGCCGTTCTTTCCGCACCGCCTCGCGCTGGTCGCAGTTCGTGACCATGTCGATGGCACAGTTGGCGGGGCGAAACAGCTTGCGTGACATTGTTGAAAATATCTCAGCGCAGGCCCATCGCCTTTATCATCTGGGCAGTGCAAAGCTGTCTCGTTCTAATTTATCTCGCATTAATGACAGTAAGCCTTATGCGCTCTAC
>NZ_JAVVES010000140.1:0-1023 GCF_032250955.1 Sulfuriflexus sp.
ATTGGAATATCTCGGAGAAAGCAAAGATTCTGTTCTCTTGGTTTTATCTTTACAAAGACAAAGATGATGGTTGTTGGGCCTCTAATTCGTTCCTTGCTAGAAATACAGGAGTTGATCCTAGAAGTATTTCTAGGTATATTTCGGCGCTTGAGGATTGGGGATATATTAAGGTTAAAAATAGAGACAGAACAAATAAGAGAAGGGTTTATTTGGGTGACTTTGAAAAGATTTATTCGGAAGTAGCAGATGAAATTTATAGTAATAGGAGAAGCCCCAACCCACTTAATTTTGAGGAAGATAAACAACTATTCAAAAATGCTTTAGATAGCTGGAAGAAAAAGATTGATAAAAATTTAGTCAATAACCCTACAAAACCAAACTGATAGAGACAGAAGGTGTTTATATTCAAGAAGATAATTATTGGAAGAAATTGGCGGTTCCGTTTATAGAAATTGAAAAAGGCAAGGATAACAACTATGGCTGGCGCAAATATACACGCTTTTATGTACGGGTGGATAAAATCGTGTATAGCAAGTACCCCTTCCGTTTATTCCGTGGTTAAAAATTATTCGCGTGGATTCGTGTCCATTCGTGTTTCAAAGGATTCTTAAATGAAAACAACAAAACTTAAAAAATTCGCTCAACTCGCCAGACGTTCTCTGATGGAACAGGTCTCCGTGAAACTGAAACACGTGCTGGCCGAGAACAGTGTGATACGGCGTGAACGTGCCGAGGCCATCAAAAACCTCGAAGAGGCCATCAATGCCCACGGCAAGGAGTGGGTCTCTGAACGCGGGGCCGACATCTGGTTCAAACGCTTCTGCGCTCTACGCTTCATGGACGTAAACCGATACACCCGCATCGGCGTAGTGTCTCCCGCCGTGGGGCAGTACCAACCAGAGATTTTGGCCGAAGCCAAAATGGGGCATATTGACGAAGAGATGGTTCACGACAAGGTCCGGCAACATATCTTCGCCCTTCTCGACGGCAAAGCGCCCAGCCGCGACCCGCAGGGCGAGGCTT
>NZ_JAVVES010000141.1:0-904 GCF_032250955.1 Sulfuriflexus sp.
CTTAGAAAAACTAGAGTAGTAACACCCCGCGTATTTTCAACTTCACTGCCGCACAGGCAGCTTAGAAAATGAAGCTAAGTTAGATGAGCTAGAAGAAATACTTCACTGCCGCACAGGCAGCTTAGAAACGTTGATATTGCGACGATGCCCGCGGTTACGCCTTCACTGCCGCACAGGCAGCTTAGAAATAGCCTCATAACCAAGTGTTCTATATCACCGTCTTCACTGCCGCTTAGAAAGATGAAGAAAAAACAAAGTTGTTTATTGAATACTTCACTGCCGCACAGGCAGCTTAGAAAACAAACTCATAATTGTTCTCCTGTTAAAAAGGCTTCACTGCCGCACAGGCAGCTTAGAAAGTTGGACACGCCACCGATCAGTTCCGGATTGACTTCACTGCCGCACAGGCAGCTTAGAAATATACCCGCACACCGTACTGCATATTCCGGCCCAACCTGAACACTCATTCTGGTTTAACGTGAACACCAATTCTGGTTTAAGCTGAACACCGATTCTGGTTCAAGTTGAACACTTTTGGCTATTTTCCGGAATAGGTGTTCAACTTCGCCGGAATACGCAACAGGCAGCTTAGAAAAATCACATCTCCGGCTGAAATAATATCACCAACTTCACTGCCGCACAGGCAGCTTAGAAAAGGATAAATTATGACCCAAAAAAACACCGCCGCTTCACTGCCGCACAGGCAGCTTAGAAATAGTAGCAGGTCAAAAACACCGCATTCACGCTCTTCACTGCCGCACAGGCAGCTTAGAAAGATTCCGTGCGCGTAGGCACACACGCGCGCGCCTTAACTGCCGCACAGGCAGCTCGCCGGTCGCAGTGCAGAATCGGCCAAGGAGATCAAGAAGCTGATTATCGAAAGCGTGGAGAATGTAAACAGAGG
>NZ_JAVVES010000142.1:0-739 GCF_032250955.1 Sulfuriflexus sp.
AAATTTTAGGTATTGGTGCTATTGATGGGACGTGTTCACTGCCGCACAGGCAGCTTAGAAACCTCGGAGTGTCACCGAGGGGGTAACGTCGTCGTTCACTGCCGCACAGGCAGCTTAGAAATTTCGGAGGTCTGCGACCTCATATTGGTGGGCGTTCACTGCCGCACAGGCAGCTTAGAAATTGAATAAATTTCATGATATTAATTTCTGTTTGTTCACTGCCGCACAGGCAGCTTAGAAAATATATGCTCGTATCTAGTGGACAGATATGTAGTTCACTGCCGCACAGGCAGCTTAGAAATGATCGGTTATTTACATGCTTTCTCAAAAGGTGTTCACTGCCGCACAGGCAGCTTAGAAATTTAGGCGCATTTACCTGCATGGATAACGCAGGTTCACTGCCGCACAGGCAGCTTAGAAATGATCAAGGTCGCGGAAAATTGGCTACTCATCGTTCACTGCCGCACAGGCAGCTTAGAAAGGCAGCAGCAGATCCCCCTCCTGGGTAATGAAGTTCACTGCCGCACAGGCAGCTTAGAAATTCTGGGATAGGCCATGGCGCGGCATCTACGGGTTCACTGCCGCACAGGCAGCTTAGAAAGTACTGCGCAAAACGATCACCCATTGCGGTGAGTTCACTGCCGCACAGGCAGCTTAGAAAAATCTGGTCCGCTCGTTCCTCTCGCTTTGCGAGTTCACTGCCGCACAGGCAGCTTAGAAAAGGCAATGAATGAGTTGG
>NZ_JAVVES010000143.1:0-729 GCF_032250955.1 Sulfuriflexus sp.
TTTCTAAGCTGCCTGTGCGGCAGTGAAGCGGATAAGGCGTATCCATATCGCACACTTGAATTTCTAAGCTGCCTGTGCGGCAGTGAAGGAATGGCATACCCGGTCTATATGCTACGACTATTTCTAAGCTGCCTGTGCGGCAGTGAAGAGCGCACATGTACGTGCCTCCCGTCAGTGTTTTTTCTAAGCTGCCTGTGCGGCAATGAAGGGCCAGTACACGATAGACCGGTGGAAAGTAACTTTCTAAGCTGCCTGTGCGGCAGTGAAGCGGATGGATAAGCATGTTGGCTCTATTGGAAATTTCTAAGCTGCCTGTGCGGCAGTGAAGCGTAGCCATGTATATAAGCTGCGTCAGACAAATTTCTAAGCTGCCTGTGCGGCAGTGAAGAACTATTTAACATAGATAGTAGTAGCTCTGTGTTTCTAAGCTGCCTGTGCGGCAGTGAAGCTTCACGCCGTTTTAACTCTTCGTTTCTGTTATTTCTAAGCTGCCTGTGCGGCAGTGAAGATTATGACCATGCCACGCTTGATGAGGTAGCTTTTCTAAGCTGCCTGTGCGGCAGTGAAGACGGAACGTGATTTATATTGCCATTGTTGCATTTTCTAAGCTGCCTGTGCGGCAGTGAAGACTTAACGTCGGCGACATTTTAACAAATGTTATTTCTAAGCTGCCTGTGCGGCAGTGAAGAAGGACAGAGCGAAAGCTTGAATGCTATTATGTTTCTAAGC
>NZ_JAVVES010000144.1:0-630 GCF_032250955.1 Sulfuriflexus sp.
CTGCAAATCCTCGCGCTTGAGCAGGATCTCGTTATTCAGCCTCTCCGACAGGCGCGGGGCGGCATCCAGCGGGGTACGGTTCGCCACGTCATAGACCGTCTCACAGGCCGCCTTGATACGTTTTTCATATTCTTTAAGCATAGGCACAAGATACTAGAATAGTGGGCAGATATAAATCGTTGAATAGTAAACCGGTGCAAAACTCAGCTAACAGTCCATCTTATTTTCGATTTTTGACGCAAAGTCCGCCAAGGCGCAGAGGACGCGAAGTAAGAAATAAAAATATATCGATTTATGCTAGTCATTCCGACGTTCCTTTAGTAACAAGGTCGATGAAATGGTCTCCTCCCCCCTTTATAAACGGCGTCGCTGCGCCATGATGGAGGTGATATCAACCATCAGCAAAAGGAAGGAGAAGACCATTTCATCGACTTATGGTTACTTTGTGACCTCTGCGTCTTGGCGAGCTTTGCGTTATTTACTCGATCTCTATAAACACCTACATATAGCAAAAAAGCCATTTTTTCGGTATTGTTTGCCGTCTGATTTGGATGAGGTGATAAGAATGAACCAGGACGAAATGAAAAAGGCCGCCGCCGAGGCCGCCATCGAATACGTAGAATCCGGCAT
>NZ_JAVVES010000145.1:0-586 GCF_032250955.1 Sulfuriflexus sp.
CTGGCGACGAAGACTGGCTTCACTGCCGCACAGGCAGCTTAGAAATGCAAATGCGGATTGACACCACCGGCAACATGCTTCACTGCCGCACAGGCAGCTTAGAAAGCCTATGCGAGCAAGTCCTAGCGTAACCATAACTTCACTGCCGCACAGGCAGCTTAGAAATTGGACCTGATCAATATAATCGTCTATATCCTCTTCACTGCCGCACAGGCAGCTTAGAAATTTGTCATTATCTTGCCGTTGATTATTTTTTCCTTCACTGCCGCACAGGCAGCTTAGAAATGCGCGGCTACCATTGTTATAGTCGTACTGCTCTTCACTGCCGCACAGGCAGCTTAGAAAAATTCACTCCTCCTCACCCGCGGGCTTTGCGCCTTCACTGCCGCACAGGCAGCTTAGAAAATGCGTAGACAATGTGATTGCTGATGCCGGGTCTTCACTGCCGCACAGGCAGCTTAGAAAGCAGACATCAGCAATTTCCTGATGCGACATCGCTTCACTGCCGCACAGGCAGCTTAGAAAAAAATGGCAGGGCGAGCCTGCGGTGCAGTTTCCTTCACTGCCGCACAGGCAGCTTAGAAAT
>NZ_JAVVES010000146.1:0-562 GCF_032250955.1 Sulfuriflexus sp.
AGAAACTGGAAAGCGTTACGTATTCCTGACCAACAACTTCAAGCTATCGGCCAAAACCATTGCCGATATTTACAAGGCAAGATGGCAGGTCGAACTGTTTTTCAAATGGATTAAACAAAACCTGAAGATTAAATCGTTTGTGGGCACAAGCAAGAATGCGGTCATGACGCAGATATGGATTGCGCTGTGTATTTATTTGCTTCTTGCCTTTCTCAAGTTCCAGTCAAAGTTGCAGAAAAGCACGCAACAGATTTTACGATTATTGCAGCTCAATCTGTTTGAAAAACGGGACTTAATGGCGCTGCTCAGAGGCGATCCACCGTGCGATAATCAACCCGATATTAATCAGATGGTTTTGCTGTGAAAGTTAACGGGACAGCAGTGACTGGTGCCCAGCAATGAGAAACCCGAATGGGACTGGGTCCGGACAGATCACACGGCTCTTGGTTCGTGCGCCTTCAGGGTAGACTACAAATTCCTCGTCCGCACCCCATTGGGCAACATCAATGGCCTGAGTACTATCCTGATGTTTCAGTTGAACAATCATGCCATGCCTTTGCAG
>NZ_JAVVES010000147.1:0-547 GCF_032250955.1 Sulfuriflexus sp.
ATTTAATTAACGCAAAGGCGCAAAGGATAAAAGAAAGGCGCAAAGAGAAGCTTTTTTAAGAAAACATGTTTTTTTGCGTCTTGCTTAACCTCTTTGCGTCTTGAGTGAGCGAAGCGAACGGGCGTTAAGATTAATGGTTGTGATTCCAAATTGCTTCGCAAAGCCTTCCATTAATAATCTACTTGAGCGAAGTGGATAAGTACGAACCTTAATTAAAGGTAAAATGTTAGAGATCTTCATCTTCCGGCACAGAAGAGCTGAAGCTGTAAGATTCAACCACGTTCTGATCATCGAACCGGATCACCAGATCGCGAGTGATTTTCATGCTGTACTCACCGTAAGTCCAGGTGCGTTTGCCGTTCTCAAGCCCGGTCCGCCAGGGATCGCCAAACATCTGTCTGATCTCTGACCGGGTGGTTTTATCGATTTCAATCTGACGAACCTGCTTCACAGGAAAGGGACGTCCCATCGAAGGCGTGCAACTTATGACCGGCAGGCTCAGAACGACAAGCAGTATCAAGATTGTCAGCGGGCGAAGGATGCGCAT
>NZ_JAVVES010000148.1:0-539 GCF_032250955.1 Sulfuriflexus sp.
GCCGGCGGCATGCGCTTCTATGCACCGGAATACCTGCGCCAGGTTCGCACTTTATGCGATCGCCACGATGTTCTGTTGATCGCCGACGAAATCGCCACCGGCTTCGGCCGCACCGGCACCATGTTCGCCTGCGAACAGGCCGACATTGTCCCGGATATCATGTGCCTGGGCAAGGCCATCACAGGTGGCTACATGACCCTGGCCGCGGTTCTGACTTCGGCCGAAATCAGCCGGACCATATCTACCAACGCTCCCAATGCTTTTATGCACGGCCCGACCTTTATGGCCAACCCGCTGGCATGCGCGGTCGCCAACGCCAGCATCGATCTCCTGCTTGACAGCCCCTGGCAAGAGCGCATCGCCGCCATGGCCGCCGCCTTTGCCCGCCACCTGTTTCCCTGCCGGGACTGGGAGGGTGTTGCCGAGGTGCGCATCAAGGGCGGGATAGGCGTGCTGGAACTCGAGCGACCGGTCGACATGGCCAGGATCACCAGAGGTTTTGTCGAACAAGGCGTGTGGATCCGTCCATTCGGCAGGCT
>NZ_JAVVES010000149.1:0-521 GCF_032250955.1 Sulfuriflexus sp.
TTCCTCGGCTGAGAGGTCGCATACGTAAGCTTTGCCTTTTTTGATCAATTCGACAGCGAAATCATAGAGCGCATCAAAATAATCCGAGGCAAAATACAGGCGGTCATCCCAATCGAAGCCCAACCAGCGGATATCCTCCTGAATCGATTCCACGTATTCCACCTCTTCCTTGGTGGGGTTGGTGTCATCAAAGCGCAGGTTGGTCAGCCCGCTGTTGGCTTGCGCGACGCCGAAATTCAGGCAGATCGACTTGGCATGACCAATGTGCAGGTAGCCGTTAGGTTCCGGGGGAAAACGGGTATGCACGTGGTCAAAGCGCCCGTTCTCATGATGTTCGTCAATAATATCTGTAATAAAATTCGAGCGGGTTGCACTGGTTTCTTCACTCATTAGTTTTCTCCAAATGTCCTTAATTGATTGATTCAATAATTCCTCAGATACGTATTATATTCTATTCCGTATCAGCGCCCAACAAAAACAGCCCTGGCGCTTGCCAGGGCTGCTAATTTAATCCGTAAAGC
>NZ_JAVVES010000014.1:0-50800 GCF_032250955.1 Sulfuriflexus sp.
ACCCTCCAATTTCCAGAAAACTATCTCTATTGCTCCAAATTCGCTATATTTTTACCCACTAATTTTTCCGAAGAGCCCAAAATCAAAACGCTGACTGCGCTCGCGTATCTGCGGCAACGAGGACACGCTGCCTTCGAGCAGCAAGTCACTGCCTTCAAGGCCAGGCGCAAGTCTGTGGTCAAGTAACTGGCCGGCGAACAGGATCGCCCACAGAAAACCTGCGCCGGCGATGAATGGCAGATGCCAGTAAGGTGGGGCGAAATAGGCCAGACCAAGGCAAAATGGCAATAAGGCAAGCCAGCCTGTTGGTGGCAGGCTGGTTAATTGTTGCGCGGCAAGGATGCCGAGCAGAAATGCGATCGTCCCTAAACGCATTGCTATCCTGAGCCAGTGAGGGCAAAATTAAGTAATTCACTTCCTTGTAATGTAAGCTTAACACCCACAGCCCTGATGCCAAAGAAGTTCATTAAGCGTTATATGCCGGATCATAAGGTGGTTCGTGAACATAGACATTTGCGCATCTTTGGCCGCCTGCTGCACGATCCCAACCTTTTTCACCTGAATCGTCGTTCTGTTGCCGGTGGCTTTGCCGTGGGTTTGTTTTTTGCGTGGGTGCCGGTGCCGTTTCAAATGGTGCTCGCGGCAGCACTGGCCATTCCGTTACGGGTTAACTTGCCGATCTCCATGGCGCTGGTCTGGATTTCCAACCCGCTCACCATGCCGCCAATGTTCTACTTCGCCTATGTGCTTGGCACCTGGATCATCGGTGTCCGCGAGAAGACATTCCACTTTGAGCTGACATTTGAATGGCTGGGGAGTGGCCTGCACGTAATCTGGCAGCCCTTCCTGCTGGGCTGTTTCGTCATGGGGGTGGCCAGTTCCTTATTCGGTTACGTGGCTATACGCATGCTCTGGCGGCTGAGCATTGTCAGGCGATTGAAAAGGAAGACCCTGCTGCGACGTTCCAAACCACCGCTACCCTGAGGCTATTCCTGTAACTGGCCGTCGCAGAGCGTCAGCACCCGGTCCATTCTTGCTGCCAGGGACTCATCATGCGTGACCGTCACAAAGCTCGTACCGATTTCCCGGTTCAGCTCCAGCATCAGTTCATGCACCTGTTCGGCATTGCGGGTATCGAGGTTACCGGTCGGTTCATCGGCGAGCACGCAGGCCGGGCGCGTCACCAGGGCACGCGCGACCGCGGCACGCTGACGTTCACCCCCTGACATTTCACCGGGTTTGTGTTGCAGGCGATGTTCGATGCCGACACGCGTCAGCATGACCTGCGCCTGCTGCATGGCCCTGGCGGTCGCCTCCCCCCTGATCAGCAATGGCATGGCGACATTTTCAATGGCCGTGAACTCCGGCAACAGGTGATGAAACTGGTAGACAAACCCCAGACACTGGTTACGTAACCTGCCACGCTGGGCGGCGTTAAGTCTGGCCATATCCTGGCCATTGATGATGACCTCACCGGCGCTCGGCATATCGAGTCCGCCGAGCAAGTGCAGCAGGGTACTCTTGCCGGCACCGGAACGACCGACAATCGCAACGCGCTCGCCATGACCGATATGCAGACTGGCGTCACGCAACACCTCAACATGCAACCGGCCTTCAGTGAAGCTCTTGGTCAGTCCACTGCACTCGATGATGTAATCACTCATAACGCAGTGCCTCCGCAGGCTGCACGCGGGCGGCCCGCCAGGCCGGGTAAATCGTTGCCAGCAAGGTAATCACGAAGGCCGCTGCTGAAATCAGGCTGACATCGCCCCACTGCAGTTCAGAAGGCAGGTCGCTGATAAGATACACATCCGGTGACAGGAACTTGGTGCCAAGCAGGGATTCGATCGCCGGCACAATGGTATCGATATTCTGCGCCACGCTCACCCCGCCAACGATACCGAGCAAGGCACCGAACATACCAATGACGGTGCCCTGGATAATGAAGATCCGCATGATGCGTGCCGGCGAGGCGCCCAGGGTACGCAGGATGGCGATATCACTTTGCTTTTCAGTGACTGTCATCACCATCATGGAGACAATATTAAACGCGGCGATGAGCAGGATGCAGGTCAGGATGATTGACATCATGCGTTTTTCAATCTGTACGGCACGGAAGAAATTGGCATGTACCCTGGTCCAGTCACTGACCCGGTATGCGCCCGGCAGACTGGCTACCAGTTCCTCGCCCACAAAGGGCGCGGCAAAGATATCATCGAGCTTGATGCGCACGCCGGTAACATTATCGCCGAGACGCAGCAGACGCGCGGCATCCTGCATATGGATCACGGCCAGGCCACTGTCATACTGGTTGTGGCCGGTCTCGAAGATGCCGGCCACGGTGAAGCGTTTCAGGCGCGGCAGGATCCCCGCCGGGGTCACCGCTGCCTGTGGCGTCACCATGGTGACCTTGTCACCGGCATAAACGCCGAGGGTACGCGCCAGGTATTTACCGATATACATATTAAAGGAACCCGGCGTCAGTTCGGCGAAGTCGCCGACGATCAGGCCCTTGTGCAGGTCAGAGACCTGTGGTTCCAGCGCCGGGTCGATGCCGCGCACAAAAGCAGCACTGACATACTGGCCATTGGTAAGCATACCCTCGGTACGCACAAAGGGCGCCGTGCCGATGACCTTCGGGTGGTTAGCCGCCGTCGACATGACCGCCCGCCAGTCATCCAGACCGCTACCTTCAGTCGCATTAATGGTGATATGTGAGGCCGCCCCCAGGATGCGTTCCCGCACCTCGGTCTGGAAACCGTTCATTACTGACAGGACCGTGATCATGACCAGCACGCCGAGCGCGATCCCCAGGATCGAAAACAGGGCAATAAAGGAAATAAAATGATTGCGTCGGCGTGCCCGCGTATAGCGCAGGCCAATACAGGCTTCTAGAGGTCTAAACATGGCTCGACATTAAACCACAAGCGACCGGGTCTGTCCCCCATTTAGGTACATAGTTTAGGCATAATGTGGCACAGGTCGCAGACAGACAGCGGCCGGGCCGCTTTGATAGGCAAGTGCACCTGCGGGGTTGCTTTTACCTCGTCGGGGGCGGTGCTATAGTGGCCAGGAGCATATAGCCGGGTCATGTCATCAAGTACAAGTAAGAGACAAGGAGACAGAAATGTTTAACTACAAAAAAAACCTGAGCGTGCCGGTCATGCTATCCGCCCTGTTCGGCTTGCCGGCGCTGGCCACGGCCGATACCCTGAGTATTATTAATCAACCGGACAATACTGTCGAAGGCGTACAGCGCCCGGAGCGCGGGATGACGCAACAACAGGTGGAAAGCTTTTTCGGTAGCCCGCTGGAAAAAATGTCACCTGTCGGCGAGCCGCCTATCACGCGCTGGGTCTATGATAAATATACCGTGTATTTTGAATACGACCGGGTTATCCACTCTGCCGTTCATCACCCGTCCCAAAACCGGTAACCGCATAACGCCATGATTCTGATACTGCATCCCAATACCGACAAGCAGGGCGATGATTATCAGCAGTTGCTGCAACATCTTGAAGCCCTGCCCGATATCCAGGTGCGCGTACACGATGAACAGGGTATCGAGCAAACCCTGACCGAGCTCTACCTGGTGGGCAATACCAAGGCCCTGTCAGTTGCTGACATGAACAGCCTCCCCTGCGTGGAGCGGGTGGTCCGCATCTCGGAAGAATATCGCATTCTTGGTCGCCATGCCGATGAGAAGCGTTCTACCTCCTTTGAATATAACGGCGTGAAATTCGGTCAGGATAACCTGAATGTATTTGCTGGCTTGTGTGCCGTGGATACGCCTGAACATGTGGAGTTGATGCTGCGGGCACTGCAGGAAAACGGCCAGGTGTGCACGCGTATGGGCGCCTACAAACCCCGCACCAACCCCTATTCCTTTCAGGGTCATGGCAAAGCGTGCCTGCCGTGGGTGTTTGAACTCGCCGGCGAATATGGCATTCGCGTCGTCGCCATGGAGGTTACCCATGAAAGCCATGTCGACGAGATTAACGATGCCCTGGAAAAAACCGGCCATCCGACCGGCGTCATGTTGCAGATCGGCACACGTAACACCCAGAATTTCGAACTCCTGAAGATCGTTGGCCGGCAGAAGGTCCATCCCGTGCTGTTAAAACGCGGCTTTGGCATTACCCTCGAGGAGTCGCTGAACGCGGCTGAGTACCTGGCTAGCGAAGGCAACCACAAGGTGATCTTCGGCCTGCGTGGCATGAAGACCAACATGGGAGATCCGCACCGCAACTTTATCGACTTTGCCCATGTGCCGGTGGTAAAACGCCTGACCCGAATGCCTGTCTGTATCGACCCGTCACACTCGGTCGGCTCCCGGGATCGTGCCCCTGATGGCCTGCTTGATGTCATGCACGCGACCGCGCAGGGCGTGGTTGCCGGGGCCAACATGATCCTCGCCGACTTCCATCCCGCCCCGGAAAAGGCCCTGGTCGATGGTCCGCAGGCCCTGCTGATGAGTGAGCTGAAGCTATTCCTTGATGATATAGCGATTGCCCGCGAGGCCTATGAGAAACGTTGCTCACGCGTGGCACAAGAAAACTGATACGGCTGGCAATCATACTCTCCTGCAACAAGCAGCAATCAGTATCCTCCTGCATCTCAGTCGTGACCAGAACACCGGTTTATTGGCAAGTAGTGGTACAATACCTCTTTTGTCAGTCCCCCATTATTGTCGAGGACGCGTACCCGGGTCTGTTTGGCCATGCTTTAACAGACTGAACGCCAGGCTTATTATTAGCGCAACTAATCCGGAATGATTTTCAATTTAATCATAGTTTTATAGTACTTTCCTAGAATTGTTATAAGCATGAAAACCTTCGAATACACGAGTTTGCTCAAGCTCAGCCCGCCCCGTAACGCGCCTGAAAAGCAACATTGGGGCAGACTCTATGGCAGTAGCGCCGGGCTGGCCCTGGCGCTGGCGGCACAACGTCATGCCGGGCCTGTTATCGCCATCGCCATGGATACCCCTGCCGCCACCCGTCTGGAGCAGGCCGTCAAGGTCTTTCTCGACGAGGCCCAGGCTATTCCGGTCATGCATTTCCCGGATTGGGAAACCCTGCCGTATGATGTGTTTTCCCCCCACCAGGACATCATCTCGCAACGGCTGGAGACCCTGAATCGCCTGCCAAATCTTGACCGCGGCATCGTTATCCTGCCGGTTGCCACGCTCATGCACCGTTTGCCGCCGCGCGGTTATGTCGAGCAACATAGCCTCATCTTCGATGTCGGTGACAAGATCGACATCGCGGCCCTGCGCAGTCGTCTTGAACAGTCTGGTTACCTGTGTGTCCCACAAGTCCTCGATCATGGCGACTTTGCCGTGCGTGGCAGCCTCATCGACCTGTTCCCGATGGGCAGCAAGGCCCCCTACCGTATCGATCTGTTTGATGATGAAATCGAGTCTATCCGTCACTTCGACACCGAGACACAACGCTCACTCGACAAGGTAGAAGCTATTCACCTGCTGCCGGCACGCGAGTACCCTCTCGATGAAGAAGGCATCAAACGCTTCCGCCAGGGCTTCCGGCAGCGGTTCGATATCAACCCGAACAGCGTTCCCCTCTACCGCGACATCAGCCAGGGGATTGCCGCAGCAGGTATCGAGTATTACCTGCCATTGTTCTTTGATGAAATGGCCAGCCTGTTCGACTACCTGCCGGAACAAAGCCTGCTCTGTTGTGTTGATGACGTTTCTGCCGCCGCCACACAATTCCGTGACGAAGCCGAGGGCCGTTACGAATCGGCATGCTATGACGTGGAGCGGCCTATCATCGATCCCGAGCAGCTGTTTCTGTCAGCTGAAACACTACTCGAGGATATTGCTCATTTCCCGTCGGCAGGACTGCATCACCTCGAGATCGAACCTGCCGGGCAGCAAATCAATTTCGCGACCTCTGCCAGTGTTTCCCTGACCCTGAATGCCCGTGCCAGTGACCCGGCCGCCGCGCTGCGCAGCTTTATCGAAAAGTTTCATGGCCGCATCCTGTTTGCCGCCGAATCCGCCGGGCGCCGGGAAATGATCCTCGAAACCCTCGGTCATTACGCTATACGCCCCCGGCAGGTCGACAACTGGCAAGCCTTCCTCGATAGCGATGTTCCGCTGGCGATCACGGTCGCCCCGCTTGAACAGGGCCTGCTGCTGGAGTCACCGCAGATCGCCGTGATCTGTGAATCACAGCTGTTCGGCGAACAGGTTCGTCAAACTCGTCGCCGGCGCAAGGCCAAACAGGACAGCGACGCGGTCATCAGGAACCTCACCGAGCTGAACGAAGGTTCGCCGGTCGTGCATGAAGAACACGGTGTGGGTCGTTACCTTGGCCTGCAGACCCTTGACATGGGCGGCATCGAGCAAGAGTTTTTGACCCTCGAGTATGCCGGCCAGGACAAGCTCTATGTGCCGGTATCATCCCTGCACCTGATCAGCCGCTACATGGGCAGTGCGCCGGACCAGGCACCGCTGCATAAACTCGGCACCGAGGTCTGGTCAAAGGCCAAACGTCGCGCCAGTGAACGCGCCCGTGACGTCGCCGCCGAACTGCTCGACATCTATGCGCGCCGCGCCGCGCGCAAGGGCCATACCTACCCGGCGCCGGACGAACAATACACCGCCTTTGCCGCCAGCTTCCCCTTCGAGGAGACCGTTGACCAGGAAAATGCCATTCTTGATGTCATTCATGACATGACCCGCGAACAGCCCATGGACCGACTCGTGTGTGGTGACGTCGGCTTTGGCAAGACCGAAGTGGCGATGCGTGCCGCCTTCCTGGCCACCCAGGGCAACAAACAGGTCGCGGTGCTGGTGCCGACAACGCTATTGGCCCAGCAGCACTATGAAAATTTCCGCGATCGCTTTGCCGACTGGCCCGTCCGCATCGAGGTACTATCGCGTTTCCGTTCCGGTAAACAGTTAGATCAATCCGTAGCCGCGCTCGCCGACGGCCAGGTTGATATCATTATCGGTACGCACAAGCTGTTGCAGAGCGATATCAAGTTCAAAAACCTCGGCCTGGTGATCATCGATGAAGAGCATCGATTCGGTGTCCGCCAGAAAGACAAGTTCAAGGCCCTGCGTGCCGAGGTCGATGTCCTGACGCTGACCGCAACACCGATACCCAGAACGCTGAACATGGCCCTGTCACAAATCCGCGACCTGTCCGTGATCGCCACGCCGCCGACCAATCGCCTCTCGATCAAGACCTTTATTCGCGAATGGGATGACGGCCTGTTGCGGGAGGCCTGCCTGCGCGAGATAAAACGTGGCGGCCAGATATATTTTCTGCACAACGAGGTCAAGAGCATCGACAAGCTCCAGCAACGACTGGCCGAACTTGTACCCGAGGCCTCGGTCCGCGTCGCGCACGGGCAGATGCGCGAACGCGAACTGGAACAGGTCATGCTCGATTTCTATCATCAGCGCTTTAACGTTCTGCTTTGCACCACCATCATCGAAACCGGTATCGACATCCCGAGTGCCAACACGATCATCATTAACCGTGCTGACAAATTCGGCCTGGCCCAGCTTTACCAGTTACGCGGCCGCGTTGGCCGTTCGCATCACCGCGCCTATGCCTATTTAATCCGTCCCGAGCGGCGTGCGATGACCGCCGATGCGATGAAACGCCTCGAGGCACTCGAGTCCATGGAAGAACTCGGTACCGGCTTCATGCTGGCCACGCATGACCTTGAAATCCGTGGTGCCGGCGAACTTCTTGGTGATGAACAAAGTGGCCAGATCCATGAGATCGGTTTTTCCATGTATACCGAGTTGCTGGAACGCGCTGTCGAGGCGCTGCGCTCCGGCAAGCAACCCGAGCTCGACAGGCCGCTGCATGCCGGCACCGAAATCAGCCTGCGCCTGGCGGCGCTGATCCCGGATGAATACCTGCCTGATGTGCATTTGCGTCTGATTATGTATAAACGCATCGCCAACGCCAGCGACAAGGAAGAATTACGCGAGCTACAGGTCGAAATGATTGATCGTTTCGGTTTGCTGCCACAACCCGTGAAAAACCTGTTCCGTGTCACCGAGTTGAAACTGCTGGCCACCCCGCTGGGGATCAAGAAGATTGATGCCGGCCCGAACGGTGCACGTATCATCTTTGAGGATGAACCGAATATCGACCCGATGAAGCTGATTACGTTGATCCAGACCCGGAGCAAGATCTACCGCTTTGATGGCAAACAGACCCTGCGCATGAATCGTGAAAACGGCGATGAAGAGCGTGCCGATATGATCGAGGCGCTTATGGATACCCTCGCCGAGAAGGATGCGGCATAATAGGCCCATGATTACAAAACATCTCAAAACCCTGTTTTTTGCGGCTCTGCTCTGTCTTGCCGGACCTGCTACGGCACAGGAGGCCGGCAGCGAGCAGTCCCGCTGGTACCAGGTGGAATTGATTTTCTTCGAGACACTCGAACCCGCCGCAGCCGGTGAACACTGGCCGCTTCTTACGAGCGAAGCAACGACCGGCGGCCCGGCCATCGAGCTGGCCGCACCATTGCAGCCCGTTGTAGTCCGCGACAATCCCGGCATCAACCCGCGCGCCTTCCAGCTCCTGAACCCGGAAAATTTTGCACTGACCGACATCAGTCGGCAACTACTGGCGAGCAGGCAATATCGCATTCTCAATCATATCGCCTGGCGTCAACCTACTGTTGACAAGTCGCAGGCGCGTGCCGTGCATGTACACGACAAACTTATGCGGGAAAAAGACCGCGTGCCTTCCCCGCTACGGAATGAACCGCTGCTACTGAATAACCTGCCCGATCCACTTGAGCAGGCGGATGGTTCGGTTGAGAAAAAACGTTTTGACGGTACGGTAACCGTCAGCGTCTCGCGTTACCTGCACCTGAAAGCCGACATCACCTATTACAATCCGGACGTTTACCTTGGTGAGCAGATCGCCCGGCAGAATATTGATACGCCAAATATCGAGCACTTCAAACTGGTAGAATCACGTCGTATGCGCAGCAAGGAAGTCCACTATCTCGACCACCCCTACTTCGGCATTATTGCCTTGATCACTCCCTACGAACGTGGAGCAGAGTAACCCCGACTATGGCTGATTTACTCATACTGTTGGCATGGCTTCTTCGAGTAGCCGACCCACCTTGCCCATACCTTTAACCAGGTTCTGCTCGATCTCTTCGAGGGTGATTTTTCCATCGCCGCGGCCCGCGGCCATGTTAGCCACAACGGCACAGGCCGCATAACAAAGCTCGAGTTCGCGGGCCAGTGCGGCTTCAGGCATGCCAGTCATGCCAACGATGTCACAACCATCACGTTCGAGACGATCAATCTCTGCCGCCGTTTCCAGGCGCGGGCCTTGTGTGGCGGCGTAGGTTGCCTTGCCTGCGGCATCGAGGTTGACCCTGGCTGCTGCCTGGATCAATTGCTGACGCAGTTCATCACAATACGGCCAGGTAAAATCGATATGGGTAACGCCGTCACTGCCATCCTCAAAAAACGTATTATAACGAGACCAGGTATAATCAATGATCTGATCCGGAAAGACCAGGCGACCTGGTATCAGGTCTGCCCGGATACCGCCGACTGCGGCGATGGCGATCACCTTCTCAACACCAATACTCTTTAGGGCCCACAGATTAGCGCGATAATTAACCTGATGCGGCGGAATCGTATGCCCGTAGCCGTGGCGGGCCAGAAACACCACTTCGCGATTACACAATATGCCGTGCGTCAGTGGTCCGGAAGGTTCACCATAGGGGGTCTGCACCATCTCCCGGCGGACTATTTCCAGGCTGGCCAGTGACGTCAGACCAGTGCCGCCGATGATTGCGATTTCAGACATAATGCTTAGCTCTCTTTAACGGCGTAAATGCCACTGGCGTTGCGTAAATAGCCCTTGTAGTCCATACCGTAACCGAATATATAACGGTCCTCAACATATAGCCCGGAGAAGTCTACCTTGATATCACAGCGCTTGGCGCATTTCTTTTCCACCAGTACCGCGGTATACACTTCCGCCGCACCGGCCTGTCGGCAGTCCTCGATCAGTGCCTTCAGGGTCAGCCCCTCATCAAAGATATCATCAATAAGCAGCACCTCGCGCCCGGCAACAACCTCGGTCGGCCGTGCAATCCACTGCAGCTCGGCACCCCTGGTTTTGCCGCGGTAGCGCGTGGCGTGAATGTAATCTGTCGTCAACGGGAAATGCAGACGGGTCAGCAGCTTGCCCGTCGTCACCACGCCACCGATCATGGTGCACAGCAAGAGGGGATTTTTATCTGCGAGACGCGCTGTGATCCCCGCCGCCATGCGATCCAGTGCGGCTTCTACCTCGGCTTCGGTATACAACATTTCGGCTTGTGCAAGCACGGCCTGCACATCCACTACTGCTTCCGGCAACACTGATCGTCCTCAGTCTTTTTCAGGGGTCTTGAGCGAGACGACGACGCTGTCTTCGGGTTCATCAATGAACCTGGGACGGTGCTTACCGGCATCACCGGTCAATTCCTGTTCCCTTGCCGTGATCAGGCCCAGGCACTGGCGGATATCTTCTATGGTTCCGTCCGCCAAGGGGTGTTTTTGCCCCGGCTGCGAAGTCGTGTCCTTGATGACATTCAACAAGGTCGTTTTCATGGCGCGCATCACGCGCAGTTCAATATTCTCTTTTTCGTCAGTCATAATGTCTCCAGTCTGAAATGTGGTGAGAGATAGCTCAGGCAGATGACTGCATATTTACCTGCTCGGGAATATGCAACGTCGATGTCGGGAAGGCCATTTCTGCTTCATGAGCGGCTACGATCTCGTTAATCTTTAACAACACGTCCTGTTTGATTTCATGGTATTCAGTCCATACCGTGGTATGGGTAAAGGTATAGACAAAAAAATTGATTGATGAACTCGCGCAGGCGTCGAAGTTTACCATCAAAGTCTGTGATTCATCGATATCCGGATGCTGCAGCAACATCTCCTTGACTGCGACAGTGATGGTTTTCATCTTGTCGATATCGGCATAGCGAATACCAAAGGTCTCGTAAATACGACGGTGTGACATGCGCGAGGGATTCTCCAGCGCGATGGTCATAAAGGTTGAGTTCGGCACGTATAAAGGCCGTTTGTCGAAGGTTTTGATGCGGGTCAGGCGCCAGCCGATCTCTTCTACGGTGCCCTCTATTTCCTTATCCGGCGAACGGATCCAGTCACCCACGGAAAATGGGCGGTCGAGAAAGATCATGAGCCCGCCGAAGAAATTCGCCAGCAGGTCCTTGGCGGCAAAGCCGACGGCGATACCACCTATGCCGCCGAAGGCCAGTACCCCGGAGATGCTGAAGCCCAGGGTCTGCAGGATCACGAGGGTCGCCGTAATGTAGACCGAGATGCGCAGCAGGCGACTGATCGCATCTGTTGTCGTGCGATCGACGATTCGCCCGGTATGCTTGCCGGCCGCATGGATATTCTCTTCCGCCGACTTTATGAAGCGGATCAGAAACCAGCTAATAGCGACGATAACCCCGACATCACGCAAGGGATCGAGCAGATCGAAAATCTCGGCATCGGAGGCGCGTTGTGTGATCTTGCCGGCAACCCATAGACCCGCAATCCAGAACAGCAAACGCAGCGGCTTGCGCAAGGCCATGATAAACGCGTCATCCCAGGGGGTTTTGGTACGCTCAAAACGCTTTTGCATGCGTTGCAAAAGTCGCATCATGACGAAATTGAGCAGAAGTATCGTGAAAATGACGATAAATACCTGGTATACCCAGGCATTTTCTCCCCCTATTTGGGGGATGTATTGTAGAAGACGTTCCGGATCCATGCCCTAACCTCTGGCTGACAAGGTTTAATCAGGCAAATTGTACCATAAGCGTTACATATCCAGCTCGAGGGACTCTTTTAAAGTATAACTTTCCACGGCGCGGGCTGCCGCATGCCATTTAGCCTCGCGGCGTAGCACCTCACCGGCCAGCCCCTTTCTGCCCTGTAACGCCAGTAGCCTCGCATTCGAGGCCGGCTTGACGTCGACTTTCAGTTCATCAAGGACCTGGATGGCCGCCGGCCGGTCATTGCAGATCAGCACCATGTCGCAGCCGGCCTCCAATGAGGCGCGCGCCCGATCCACGACGTTACCGATCAACGCAGCCCCTTTCATTGACAGGTCGTCACTGAAGATCGCGCCCTTGAATTCCAGTTCTCCGCGCAACACATCCTGTAACCAGAAAGGCGAGAATCCGGCGGCCCGTTCATCACAGGCTGGATAAACAATGTGTGCAATCATCACTGCCGGCAGGCCATAGTGGATCATGCGTTCAAACGGCAGCATGTCATCCGCACGGATATCGGCATAACGACGTTTGTCGATACTGATCACCTCATGTGAATCCGCCTCTATCGCCCCGTGTCCCGGAAAATGCTTGCCGACGGCGGCCATACCGGCTTCGTGCATGCCCTGCATGTAGGCATGGGCGAGTTCAGCGACGATTTGCGGATCGCGATGGAAGGCGCGATCACCGATAATCCCGCTGACGCCATAGTCCAGATCCAGTACCGGTGCAAAAGCCAGGTCAGCACCGACACTGCGTAGCTCGGCCGCATTCAGCCAGCCGGTTTCTCTGGCCAGTTCACAGGCATGTCGGGGTGCCCTGTCATAACAGGCACCAAGGTCCGCGACCGGCGGCAAACGACTGAAGCCATCGCGGAAGCGCTGCACTCGCCCACCCTCCTGGTCTACGGCCACCAACAGCGGCGTTTCCCGCAAGGCATGGATTTCTGTAATCAGTTCAGTGACCTGTTCGCACGAGACATAGTTGCGCGCAAACAGGATCACGCCACCGACCAGCGGGTGTTGTAACAGCTCCCGATCCTGTGCCTCCAGCACGGGGCCGGCAATATCTATCATAAGGGGGCCAAGCGACATGTATTCATCTCCATACTTTTTTGCATGAAAACATATATTGGAGGTATTTAACAGGTTCTATACAGGGGGAAACTGACCGCTGCCGCAGGATGCGGCAGCAGCACAGGGGGTATTCTCAGGCGTCGCCATCCTTCTTGGCGGCACTCTCCATGCATTCGGACATAAAGTTTTGCATCTCTTCACCCTGCAAACCATTGTCTTCTACCATTTGTGTGCAAGCCGCCAACTGCTCGGCATTCTTGCTTTCCGCTTGTTCCTCTGCGGCAACCTGTCCTGTCAAGGCCAGCATAGCCGCCAATAAAGCCACTTGTATTTTCATTCTTTAACTCCTCTGCAGACCCCTCTTGGGGCCGGTAAATAGTGACGGCCAGTTGCCGCGCAAATGAACTTAGGGGATCAGGCATACAATGTATAACGAAAAATTTTACTCGTAACCATTATCGTTACCCATATTTCCTGATATGAAAAACTGTCCTTATAGATAGAAAATTTCGATTGTTTTCATTGTTTTTTCGACTTGCGCTTCCGGCCGTATAGACGACAATGCCGGTAGTTTAAATCAGCAATTGAAATGGAGTGCAAGCCATGGCCAAGGTCGATGACTTCGAGGCGGATGACCTGGTAACCGACAGTGACATTGATGACGATATCAATGCAGCGCAGCTAACCGGTAATAGTAGCCTGGAAATACGCAGAAAAATCGAAGACATGCTCGAGGAAAAACGTCTACGCAAAGAGCTCGAGGATTTTTATGACCTCTAGTCGGGTGCGGCAAAAGCGGCTAACAGCTGCATGACCAGTGCCTGTTTTCCCGCGTCCTCGGGGAAACAGGCAAAGGCCGGCCTCTCAATCACCGGTGCATCCGGCACCTGGTACAGGTGCCCTTTCTGAATGTGTTTCTGCACCATCGGTTCGGCCAGGTAGGCCGTGCCACCGCAGGCAAGGATAAATTCGAGCGCCAGACGGCCCAGACCGGTGCGCAATACCGGCGTCGACATTTCGGTAAAGTGTCGCGCATGGCTGCCAGCAAAAGTAGTACCCCAGTCGACCATTACATAATCTTGCCTGACTGCCGAGTTTGCCTCCAGGCCGGCCCGGTTCGATACCATCACCAGCGGAATGGACATGATCTCTATACTGGTTATGCCGCTTATTTGTACCGGCTCGAAGGTGAAAGCGATATCGAGGGTGCCCTCCATCAGGCGCCGGTTCGCGGCTTCGTTGCTGATTGTCTCGGTAGTCAGGGCCAGGGCCGGAAACCCGGCATAAATCTTATGCAGCCAGCGCTGCAGGACAATGTCCCAGAGACTCGGCATACCGGCGATAATAAAGGGGATCTTGTCTTCGTCCTCAATCGCTATCTGCTGGCGCGCCTGGTTCCAGATGGTGAGCATGCTTTCAGCATGACCAATCAGGCGTTGGCCGGCCAGCGTTAGCTGGATATCGTTCCGGGCCCGGGTAAACAGGGCCGCCCCTACAGCTTCTTCGAGTAGCTTGATACGGGAACTGACCGTTGACTGGGTGACAAACAGATTCTCCGATGCCTTGCCGAAATGGCGGGTTCGGTTCACTTCCAGGAAGGTCTTTAATAAGTCAGTATCAATGTTCAAGTTTGCCTGCGCCTGTAGCGGTTGTTCATAAAGGCTGACTATTTACGCCTATCCGGAAATCCTGGCAAGTAAAATTTATCCCTGTTGCAGGAACCGGCAAGGACTAGATAATGGGACTATCCAGATCCGTGCTGTCGATGTGCTCGGTCTGAAAACCATCCTGAAAATCACCGATGTTTTCGGCGACTCTCTCGGCCTTCCTGAAACGCGCGATATGGAACAGGGCATCCCCCTCATTCACCAGCGGCAGGCTGTTCCTGCCAATGACGATGCCTTCAAAGCTGGCATGCACTTCCCATTCATTTTCACCAAACGGATCTGAAATTACTCCCAGAACGGTTTCTTCCGTGACATGTGCGCCCAGCGGAATCACTGCCCGGAACATGCCGCTGACCTGTGCCCTGGCCCAGCTACTGGAGCGCGCAATGACAGACTTGATGGGCGTCTTCTTGGACTTGCTCGGTGGCAACATGGCTAATTCGCGCATCACATTACGGATACCCTTGACCCCTGCACGGATCGAAAACTCGTCAAACCGCAAGGCCTCACCACCTTCGTATAGCAGAATCGGCGTGCCTGAATCGGCGCTGGTCTCGCGCAGGGAGCCATCGCGCAGGTTGGCGTTAAGAATAACCGGCACACCAAAGGCACTGGCCAGGCGGGCGGTTTCCTTATCATCAAGATTGGCCCGAATCTGGGGAAGATTGCTGCGATGAATGGCGGCTGTGTGCAGGTCGATACCATAATTGCACTGGCTGACGATTTGTTCCATGAAAATATGTGCCATGCGTGCGGCCAGCGAACCACTGTTACTGCCGGGGAAACTGCGGTTCAGATCACGGCGATCCGGCAGGTAGCGGGAATGGTGTAACAAGCCATGCACATTCACCACCGGGATGGCAATCAGGATCCCCCTCATGCGCTTCAGGGAAGAGGATTTCAACAACCGGCGAATTATTTCAACACCGTTCAACTCGTCACCATGAATAGCCGCACTGATGAACAGCCTGGGGCCGGGCTTCTTGCCACAGATGACATGTATCGGCATCGCCAATGGCGTATGCGTATACAGGGTTCCCAGTGGCAAATTCATGGTTTGCCGCTGCCCCGGCAGCACGGTTATATCGTTAATGGTAATCCTGTGGTCGCTCATTTATCCCTTGCCGCGCGTCTTGGTCTTGAATGGTTTGCCCTGTTTCTCAATGAACTTGATAATCATCCCCGCAATATCCTTACCCGTGGCCTCTTCGATGCCGCGTAAGCCGGGTGAGGAATTCACTTCCATCACGACGGGGCCATGATTGGAGCGTAATATATCCACACCGGCAACATTCAATCCCATTATCCTGGCCGAACGAACTGCTGCCGAACGTTCCTCCGGGGTTAACTTGATCACTTCGGCAGTGCCGCCACGATGCAGGTTGGAACGAAATTCGCCTTCCTGGGCCTGCCGCTTCATGGCTGCCACGACCTTGTCACCTATAACCAGACAACGGATATCGGCACCACCTGCCTCCTTGATGTATTCCTGCACCATGATGTTGGCCTTCAGTCCCATAAAGGCCTCGATGACACTCTCCGCGGCCTTCTTGGTCTCGGCCAGTACCACACCGATACCCTGCGTGCCCTCAAGCAGCTTTATCACCAGTGGTGCACCACCAACCTGCTTAATCAGGTCCTGGATATTATCCGGTGAATGACAGAAGCCCGTCACCGGCAGGCCGATGCCCTTGCGTGACAACAGCTGCAGGGAACGCAATTTGTCACGGGAACGCGATATCGCCACCGACTCGTTTAGCGGATAGACCCCCATCATTTCAAACTGGCGCAATACCGCCGTACCGTAAAAGGTAATCGATGCGCCGATCCTCGGTATCACCGCATCAACGGGATCCAGCTTTTCCCCTTTGTACTGAACCGAAGGCTTGTTCGAGGTAATATCCATATAACAATGCAGGGTATCAATGACCCTGGCCTCGTGTCCGAGGTTCTCTGCCGCCTCGACCAGTCGAGAGGTCGAATAGAGCTTCTTGTTTCTGGATAGAATTGCAATTTTCATATTTTAAAGCCTTGCCAGATATTTCATGGATGTGTCACGAATTTACGGGGAACAGGGTCAGGTGTTATTTACTTTTTGCCCTCAAGATACGAGGCCGCCGGGTCAACAAGGTAACAATTTATCATCGCGGTACGACCAAGCAACATCCTGAAGCCCATTGTATCACGATTGGTCAGGGTTATTTCCGCCGGCCAGCTTCGCTCACCGAGACAGATCGTGCTTTCTATGACGTAACGGAGTTCATTATGTCCACCTGAATCCGTTACCGCGCGCTCATCTTTTACCCTTGCCGTACAGACCTGTTCGATAGCCATGCTCTTCTGCTTCGGGTGTATTCCGAATTTGACCATCAATACACCTTCCTCATGGTAGGTCTCAACAAAGTAGGCATGCAAGGTAGAGGTCCTGGCCCCGGTATCGACTTTGGCCTTAACCCTGGCCACACCCAGGTCGGGCAACGATACCCACTCACGCCAACCGATTATTTTTTTTGCTGTCGTCATGTCGCACTCACCCGCCGAAATCAAAAAAGCGGTTATTTTTCTCTCATTTGGATTCTAGGCCTTTACATCCAGACGGTCACGCAATTGATCGCCGAGCAGATTGACGGCCAGAACGATACTCATCAGGGCCAGACCCGGGATCACCACCAGGTGCGGGGCAACCAGAAGATAACGGGCACCATCACAAAGCATGCTCCCCCAGGAAGATGCCGGTGGCTGCACACCCAGGCCAAGAAATGACAAACCCGCTTCCGCAACAATTAATCCGGAAACGGCAAAGGTGGCTTCGACGATGAGAGGTGCCGCGATCAGCGGTAAAACATGCTGCCATAGACAACGCCACTGGCTGCTGCCCAGCGCACGCGCCGCCTGGAGATGCTCCCGTTCACGCACGACCAGCACCTGCGCCCGTGCCAGCCGGGCAAAGCCCACCCAGCCAACCACGCTTAGCGCGATGACAACATTCAGAATGCCCGGGCCGAGCAGGCCGGCCAGGGCAAGCGCCAGCAAGATGCCAGGGAAGGCCAGAAAAATATCCGTGATCCGCATCAGCAGCTGGTCAGCATACCCACCCCACCATGCGCTGAGTACCCCCACCACCGTGCCAACAACCAGACTTATTAACATCACTGCAAAGGCGACGGCCAATGACGTTCTTGCCCCGAGTAACAAGCGATCCAGAACCGGGCGGCCAAGGTCATCGTAACCGAGACCATTGGCCAGCGTCGGCGACTGCAGAATGTGCTCGAGCGCGATATGCTCAGGGCTAAGCGGCAGCCATAATGAGGCCACCGCCAGCACGACCCATATAAGCAACAGGCTGCCCGGCAGATATGCCAGGTACTGTTTCAAGTGCTCACCCGGATACGCGGATCGATGAAGCGGTATGTCATATCCGTAAGCAGATTAATCAGCACGTAAACCAGGCTGATGAATAAGACACAACCCTGCAGTAAGGGATAGTCACGGCGCTGAATGGCCTCTATGGTGAGCCGCCCTATGCCCGGCCAGTCAAAAACCGTTTCCGTTATCACCGCCCCCGCCAGCAGGCCGCCGAGTTGCAGGCCAAGCAGCGTGATCAGCGGCAGCATGGCGTTGTTCAGGGCATGGCGGAACAACACACGGAGCGGATGCAAACCGCGGGCACGCGCACTGCGGACAAAGTCCTCCCCCAGCACCTCCAGCAGGCTGCTGCGTAACATCCGTGACAGGATCGCCGCCATCGCCGTGCCCAGTGTCAGCGCCGGCAGGACAATCGACAATCCCTGTTCACGTCCACTGACCGGCAACCAGCCGAGCCAGATAGAAAAAAGCAAGATAAGCAGTGGCCCGAAAACGAAGTTTGGAATAGCGATCCCCAGCAGCGAAAAGCCGCTGCTCAGCCAATCCCAGCCGCTGCCACGCTGCGTGGCGGCAATGAGCCCCAGCGGCAAAGCCAGCATAACGGCAATCAAGAGTGACAGCAGCGCCAGCTCGGCGCTGGCAGGCAAGCGTTCGATAAGCAGCTCACTAACCGGCCGATGCATATATAAGGAATGCCCGAGATCGGCATGCAACAGGCCCCGCATATACTCCCACCATTGTACGGCCATCGGTTTGTCCAGGCCCAGGGCGAGACGCAGGCTTTCCCGATCGGCTGCCTGCGCCTGCTCCCCAAGGATGACCTCGACCGGGTCGCCCGGCACCAGGTGGATGAGCAGAAACACCAACAGGCTCACGCCGAACAGGACAAACAGGGTTCCCAGCAGGCGGTTGAGAATGATACGCGCCATTAGTCTTCGCTGATGAAAACGGGGGTGCCAGGGTCAACCAGGTCGAACAGCGCGATCACGTCGGCATTACGCATCCTGATGCAACCGTGTGAACCGGGGCTCCCCACCGACTCTTCATCCGGGCAACCATGAATATAGATATAGCGGCGCATGGTGTCGACCTTGCCGAGACGGTTGCGACCAGGCTCGGTACCGCTCAGCCAGAGGATGCGGCTCAGGATCCAGTCCCGCTGCGGGTGTTCGGCCCGCAAGGCAGGTGAATAGATTTCACCGCTTGGCCGACGCGCGATGAACACCGTATTGGCCACACAACCCGCGCCAATTTTGGCCCGGATAATGTGGCCCCCACGCGGTGTGCATTCACTGCCAAACTGTTCACCCGGGCCATTCGTGGCTGTGGCAACCTGGCTGGTGAAGACACAATCTTCGCCCTGCCAGAGTTGCAGGCGCTGCCTGGCGATACTGATCTTGATAAGCTTGTCCTGGGAATCGTTCACTGTGTTACTCGCTCGACCATGTTTAAGCCATCATAATTGCCATCTGCGCCCAGTCGGTATCCTGCCACATCTTCACGCGAGGCGAATACCTGATCCTCATACCATAACGGCACATAGGGCAAGTCATCAAGCAACTGCACTTGCAGCGCCTGCCATAGGCTGGTCATGGTCGCTACATCTGTCTCGCCAATCGCTGCCTCGATCAGGCCATCCGCGCGCTGGCTCCGGTAACGACCACGGTTGGCGCCGGCCGGCGGAATGGAGCGGCTATGGAAAATATATTCAAAAATATCCGGTGCCCGCACGCCGACCCAGCTCAGGCTGTACATCTGGAAATTACCGGTCTTGATGTCGGCGAAGAATGTCCCCCAGTCGTAACTGCGAATCTCGACGTCGATGCCGACCTCGGCCAGCTGCTGACGAATAACCGTCGCGATACGCAGACGCAGCGGGTCTGTCGAGGTCTTGTAAATAACCTTGACGGGTTTGTCAGGCGTGTAACCCAGCCCTGCAAGTAAACGCCGTGCCGCGGCCGGATCAAACCCCTGCTCCCGGCCCGCGGCCAGGCCGGCCCAGTGCTCCGGTGTCAGAATCGAGGCCGCCTGGCGCGCTCGCGCAGCGAACAGATGCCGAATAAGCGCCCCGCGATCAATAGCCAGTGCAATGGCCCGCCGCAGTTCAACCCGCCCGGTCACGGCATCGTCAAGATTAAAACCCAGGTAGGTAAAATTGGTGCCGTGCCTTGTCAGCAGACGCAGGTTTTCCTGCCCGGCGAGGTACTTGACCAATTCGGGCGAGAGGTCATTTTGCAACATGTCGATCTCGCCACGTAACAGCTTCAATACCCTCACGGTCGGGTCCGCAATATGCAGAAAACGAAACAATTGGCCGTCACGCCGGCGTTGCAACCAGACGTCATGCAGTGGCCCGGCCTGATGAAGGCGAAACGCCCCGCTGCCAAGCAGTCCGCCCCGTTTATCCTCGGCCACAATGCCAATGGCAAGGCGCGCCGGAAACAGGCTGTCCGGCCGGGCCAGGTGGAAATCCAGGCGGTCCTTATCGAGCACCTCAATACGCGTAATGTGGGCCAGGTTACCCCGGTGCGGCGAGGCGTTGGCAGGATCGAGGATGAAATCATACGTCGCTTTCACATGTCGGGCCTGGAGCCGGCGCCCGTCTGTCAGGCGTCGTTTGCCATCGGCCATGCTGAAGCGATAATGCTGAGGTGTTAACTGCCGCCATGTGGCCAGGCCGGGGACAGGCCGACGGGCCTCGTCAAATTCGACCAGGCCACGGTAGAGTAAATGATTAATCCGTTCCGAGGTCGCGTCCGTTGCCAGGCGCGGATCAAGGCTTAATGGCGCAGCGGTCACGGCAAAGCGAAAGGCCTGCTGCTCTTCGCCTGAAAGCGACCCGCGGTCACAGGCCAGCATACTGGCACAGCAACACACGACCAGGAGTCGTTGCCAGAGATTACCAGTCACAATAGGGATGCGTAACAAGGCTGACATTGTAATAACGCGGATCATGCGAGACATCGTCGCCCAGCCATGCCGGTTTCTCAAAAACGGCATCTTCACTGGGTAATTCGATTTCAGCCACCACCAGCCCGGCATTCTCGCCGGCAAAGACATCCACTTCCCAGTCAGTGCCGGCATGCCTGACGCGGAAACGGGTTTTCTCCACGAGTGGTTTTTCGCACAGGCTGTCGAGCATCTCCTCGGCCTCGGCCAGCGGCACCGGGTATTCAAATTCCAGCCGGCGGATACCGAGTTCGGCACTCTTTATATTAAGGTTGGCCGACTCGCCCTCAACACGCACCCGGATGGAGGCGCGCCGTGGCCCGGCGAAGTAACCCTGGCGCATACGCGTGCCGTTATCCGCTTCGGCTCGCCAGTCATCATTGCGGAGCAAAAATTTGCGTTCAATCTCTATAGCCATGGGGTTTCCCTGCCTGTTTACTGACATGCCGCGGGCATCTTACCTGTCACTTAATGAATATTAGCCGGAATCAGGCTATTTATTATCACTATGACTTTCAATGCAAACGGCTTTTCGGGGATTCTGGCACAGAAACCACCTGTTTGTCAGACACGCCGGCAGTGCCTGATGTAGCCGCCACACAAAATCCCGTTATACTGCGCAGACTGACGAAAAAACGACCTATAAAAACCACATGAATAATATCGACCTTTTACTGCACGCCCGCTGGCTTGTTACCGTTGACGCCGACGACCGTGTCCTCGACAACCATTGCCTGGCCATTCAAGCCGGGGAGATCATCGATATCCTCCCCACCGCCGAGGCAGCCACGCGCTACGTGGCCAGGCAGCAACAATACTTTGAGCAGCATGTGCTGATGCCGGGAATGATAAACACGCATACCCATGCGGCGATGAACCTGATGCGCGGCATTGCCGATGACCTGCCACTCATGGAATGGCTGGAACAGCATATCTGGCCGACCGAGGCCAGGTGGGTGAGTAGTGAGTTTGTGCGCGACGGCACCCGCCTGGCCATTGCCGAAATGCTGCGCGGCGGCACCACCTGTTTTAATGATATGTATTTTTTCCCGGATGAGGTTGCCCGTGTTGCCAGCGAGGCCGGCATCCGCGCGAGCATCGGCTTGATTGTGATCGACTTTCCAACGGTTTGGGCCAACGATGCCGGGGAATACATCAGCAAGGGCCTGCAGGTTCATGACCAGGTCCGTGACAATGCCCTGATTACCACGGCCTTCGCCCCGCATGCCCCCTACACCGTATCGGATGCGCCCTTACAAAAACTCAATATGCTCGCTGAAGAACTCGACATTCCGGTACACATGCACGTACATGAAACCAGTAATGAAGTGAATACCGCCCTCAAAAATAACGGCCAGCGTCCGCTTGACCGCCTGCACGAGCTCGGTCTGCTATCGCCACGCCTGCTGGCCGTGCACATGACCCAGCTCTCGGCCGCGGACATTCAGCTTGTCGCCGCAACGGGGACGCATATCCTGCATTGCCCGGCGTCCAACCTGAAACTGGCCAGCGGGTTTTGTCCTGTTCAGGATCTGCTCGATGCCGGGGTCAATGTTTGCCTGGGAACAGACGGCGCCGCGAGCAATAACGGCCTGGATATGTTCGGGGAAATACGCCTCGCCGCATTGCTTGCCAAGGGGGTGTCCGCTAACCCTTGCAGTGTTGATGCCTTCACCGCGCTGCGCATGGCAACCATTAACGGTGCCCGGGCTCTCGGCATTGACGACATCACCGGCTCACTCGAAACGGGCAAGGCCGCCGATGTCATTGCCATTGATCTGGCGCATATCGAAACGCAACCAACGTTTGAACCTGTCTCGCAAATTGTTTATGCCACCGGCCGCCAGCATGTCAGTGATGTCTGGATTGCCGGCAGGCAACTGCTTCGTGATGGCGTCCTCACCACGATGGATGAAAAGGCCTTGCTGGACACAGCCCGGGCCTGGACTGAACGGATTCTGCAGGAGGCGGACTAGAGCACCACGTAGTCGCGCTGACGCAGTTTTTCCAGCTCTGCCGGTGCATAGGGCACGAGCTCAATAAACCCGGGCACATCATGGTTTTTCAGGCCTCGTTTGCGCATGACGCTCTGGCACATCTTGATTTCGATAACATTGTAGGCATCAAGCTTGGCTGCCAGGTCAACAATTTCCCGGTATTTAGGGTAATTATTGATGGCAAAGATATCGATCTCCGGGCCGTGCAGAACCATGGCAATATTCGCTTGTTCACTGGCCGGTCGCGGGGCCTTGGCCAGCTTTTCGGCACGGCGCAACAAGGCGTGAATTTCTTCCGGTTTGTGCAGGACAATATCGTAGGCAAAACGCTGCTCACCTGATGGTGACCAGGGGGCCTTATCGGGAACCTCGCTCGTCGGGCCAGCATTGTCGTCGGCCACGACTGCCTCAGGCCAAAGGCTGTCGTGGGTCATCCAACCGCTGACGGCGAGGAAAATAAGCAGGTAAGCGCTTTTTCGCATAGGCAGACTATCCCTGATCTTTGCCATGATGACAAGCCGCCGCCATCGGCGGGCCAGATCGTATATAATGGCGACTATCGAGTATTTATCCGAATACAGCAATACGGAGTAACACAGTGACAGCAGAGATCACGATAGAACACAACCCCTCCCCGGCAAAGCTCGAGGTCATCGGCGTCTACGACTGGCCTATCTGGACCAAGGAAATCTCCACCTTTGCCTGGAATTATGATCAGCAGGAAAAATGTTACCTGCTGGCCGGCGATGTCATCGTTACCCCGGATGGTGGTGAGCCGGTCCATCTTCAGGAGGGTGACCTGGTGACCTTCCCCGCCGGCTTGTCCTGCACCTGGGACGTCCGCGAAGAAGTGGAAAAACACTACGATTTTGGTTAATAACATGAATCAAGCCAATGTAGACACGGCCGAAATCGCCAAATTTGAGGAACTCGCGCACCGCTGGTGGGACCCGAACAGCGAATTCAAACCGCTGCACGAGATCAACCCCTTACGCCTCGACTATATCGACACTCATTGTGGCGGCCTGGCGGGCAAGACGGTGCTCGACGTCGGTTGTGGCGGCGGCATTCTCTCCGAAAGCATGGCCTTGCGCGGTGCCACGGTCACGGGTATTGATATGGGTGAGGCGCCACTCTCGGTCGCCAGGCTGCACATGCTCGAATCGGGCGCCTCACTGGACTACCGCCAGCTCACAGCCGAGGCGCTGGCCGCGGAGAAACCCGGCAGTTTTGATGTCGTCACCTGCATGGAAATGCTGGAACATGTTCCTGAGCCGGCTTCGGTCATCCAGGCCTGCGCGACGCTGGTCAAGCCCGATGGCCACGTATTTTTTTCCACCATCAACCGCAACATGAAGGCCTACCTGCTGGCGATTGTCGGCGCTGAATACATTTTGCAGATGTTGCCCAAGGGCACGCATGATTACGCCAAATTTATCCGTCCTTCAGAACTCGAGGCCTGGATACGCTCCGCAGGCCTGGAATTACAGGCCCTCACCGGGATGAGCTACAACCCTTTGAACCGGCAATACAGCCTGGGCAAGGACATCAGCGTTAATTACCTGACGCACTGCACCCCAGCCTGAGTACACAAGGTCATGGCAGTAAGCACACTCCGAACCGTCCTCTTTGATCTGGATGGTACCCTGCTGGATACCGCGCCCGACCTGGCCGCGGCACTAAACCAGCTGCTGGTCGAAAACCAGCGTGACACCCTGCCCTTTGAGACCATTCGGCCATGGGTTTCCCATGGTGGCGCGGCACTGATCCATTACGGCTTTCAGCTCGAAGCGGAACACGCCGCCTTCGCTCCCCTGCGCCAGCGATTGCTCGATATCTACCGGGATAACATCGCCAACCTGACCCGCTTGTTCCCGGGCATGGCCGAGGTCTTGAACACCCTTGAAGAGCGTCAATTAAAATGGGGCGTGGTCACCAACAAGCCCGGCTGGCTTACCGAACCACTCCTCGAGCAACTCGGCCTGCAACCACGCTGTGCCTGTATCGTCAGCGGTGACACTCTCAAGGAGCGTAAGCCTCACCCCGCACCCTTGCTGCATGCCTGTGCCCTGACCGGCAGCCGTGCCGATGAATGTCTGTATATTGGTGACACCCGGCGAGATATCGAGGCGGGTAGAAATGCGCAAATGAAAACCCTCGTCGCCCTGTTTGGATACCTCGGCGTGGATGACAGGCCAGAGGAATGGCTAGCGGACGGCATGCTCGAGCAGCCCGCGGACATCCTCAAGTGGCTGGCGGCAGACGCAGGAAAGCAAGTCGGGGGCCTGAATTGAAATCCGGCATATTTGCCCGCAAAATAACACCTCTACCACCAGTCAGTCCGGCATGACTAGCCAGAGGCACGCATGACAGGCAAGGCAGAAACGATCCCTGCACGCATCGCCGCCCTCAAGGACACTTACGTCCGTCAGCTTCCACAGCAGGCGGATGAACTGGGTAACCTCTGGCAAGCCATCAGGCAACACGGCTGGATCGGGAACGACGCTAACCGCTTCCGGGTTCTGGTACACCGCCTGGCCGGCACTGCGGGCACCTTCGGGCTCTTGTCACTATCGGATTATGCACAGGGTCTGGACAAGCTGCTCGACACCATCGCCTTCACCAGGACGAGGCCCGCTGCTGAAGACGTCAAAAGGATTGGTCAACTGCTCCATACATTGCTAACAGAATTCAATATGATTAATGCTTCGTTCCAGGACTCCGGCGAACGCGATCCCAGACTTGAGACAGCGTCCGCCATAGCCGATCTTATCGCCAACATGAGTCATGAACTCCGTAGTCCGCTCAATTCCATTCTGGGTTTCTCCCAGTTACTGGAAATGGACACGGAAAAAAATCTGACGGCACAGCAAAAAGACAGTCTCAAACCCATTCTCAATGCCGGCTGGCACTTGCTCGACCTGCTCAATGAGGTTATCGATCTGGCAGAGATTGAGGCCGGCAAAGCACCGCTGGCCATGGCCGGTATTGATATCCAGACCGTTATCCGCCAGGCGATCTCACTTACCGGGCAGGCCGCAAGAGACCGGCATATCACTGTTCATAACCAGCTCGACAACAATGCTACAATGGTTCTGGCTGATGCGGGGCGACTGCGCCAGGTACTGGTTAACCTCCTCTCGAACGCCATTAAGTACAGTCTTGAACAGACCGATATTGCTATCAATGGCCACCGGGATCAGGATGCCACTGTGGTGTTATCAATAAACTACACGGGGGCTGGTCTTCCCGAGAAGGATAGTCGGGATTTATTTACAAGCTTTAACCGCCCTCCAGGCAGTGAAGGCCCCGATCTCGGGCTGGTTATTTGCCAGCAACTCATAAAGCGGATGCATGGCGAGATCGGTGCATATAATAGTTCCGACGGCGGCAGTACCTTCTGGCTTAAACTGCTGGCCGCGGCGGACGACACAAACGACAAAGAGCAACCTGTAGCGGATTAAACATGGATATCTCCCAACTTATTATTACCCTGAGCATCGGTGCTGCCACTGCTGTCGCTGGTTACCTTTTCGGGCATATTCGCGCCCACAAGAACATTTCCGAACTGCGTGAAAAAAACACCGAGCTTAAAACCACGCTGGAGATGGAGCGCATCAGCCATACTGAAAAACTCGCGCACATCACCGAGGCGCGCGAACAACTCAGCGAGGCATTTTCATCACTTGCCGGCAAGGCCTTGTCACAAAACAACGACGAGTTCCTGAAACTCGCCCGGGAAAACCTGAAACAGTTCCAGATCAATGCGCACAATGAACTTGAGAAGAAAGAAAAGTCCATCTCCGACCTGGTCAGCCCGATACGTGAGGCGCTGAACAAGACCGAAAAACAAATCCGTGACATGGAGAATGAACGTAAACAGGCCTATGGTTCGCTCAAGCAACACCTGGAAACGATGGCCATCTCGCAAACCCAGTTACAAAAGGAGACGCGCAACCTTGTTACCGCCCTGCGCCGCCCGGAGGTTCGTGGGCAATGGGGTGAAATGACCCTGAAGCGCCTTGCTGAACTGGCCGGCATGGTTGAGCACTGTGACTTCTACGAGCAGGAGCATGTCGATACCGAAGAAGGCAGGCTGCGCCCGGATATGATTATTCGCATGCCGGATCGACGTGAGATCGTCGTTGATGTCAAAACCCCGCTGGATGCCTACCTCAATGCGGTAGAAAGCAATGATGACATCGTCCGCGAAGAACAACTCAAGCACCACACCCGCAAGGTGCGCGAACGCATCCGTGAGCTATCGGCGAAGGCCTACTGG
Organism: Sulfuriflexus sp.; assembly: GCF_032250955.1. NCBI lineage: Bacteria > Pseudomonadati > Pseudomonadota > Gammaproteobacteria > Chromatiales > Granulosicoccaceae > Sulfuriflexus > Sulfuriflexus sp. The sequence goes on from NZ_JAVVES010000014.1 coordinate 27,149, forward strand.
AACCAGTTCGAACGTGCGCCCGATTTTGTTGTGTTATTTATCCCCGGCGATCAATTCCTCAGTGCCGCCCTGGAACGGGACCCGGCCATCCTTGAGGACGCCATGAGCAAGCAGATCATCCTGGCCACGCCGAGCAGCCTGGTTGCGCTGCTCCGCGCCATTGCCTTTGGCTGGCGCCAGGAGGCACTGGCTGAAAATGCGGATCGCATTCGCGACCTTGGCGAGTCCCTGTATGAACGTCTGGCCGGCTTTAGCACCCACCTGTTCAAGCTCGGCAACTCACTCGGCAGCAGTGTTGAAAATTTCAATAAAGTGGTGGGCTCATTTGACAGTCGTATCCTGCCCAGTGCGCGTCGCTTCAAGGAGATGGGGATTAGCGAGAAAAAGGTCATCAAGGAACCTCAGCAGATTGACAAGATAACCCGCCATGTCACCGAACCAACCGAATAGGCAAGCCGCTTGTCAGTGATTCAATTCCTTATCAATGGCCTTGCGAGTGTCATCATAAAGTTCACTGGCCTTGTCGCCGATTTTATCGCCCAGCCCCGGCTCGACAAACGGGTTACTGAAAATATCGACCTCGCGGCCAATATTGACACCAAACCAGAGTCCTAAAGCCATGCCGGCAAGCAGCCCGATAACAATTCCATTGAGAGTTTTCATATAAGAAGTAAGATCCCGATAATGTCAGAAGCCAGCAGCATACCAAGTCCCGAAACCACGTCAAGTCAGCAGGCCTACGCTTATTGTCGTGATCTCGCACGTTCCCACTACGAAAACTTTCCGGTCGCCTCGCGCCTGTTACCCGCACAGCTCCGCGAACCGATCAGCGCCATTTATGCCTTTGCCCGCATCGCCGATGATATTGCCGATGAAGGCATGCTTGATCCGCAACAGCGGCTTGATGGCCTCAAGGAACATGGTCGCCAACTGGAACGGGCACTCGCGGGTAACACAGACGTGGCGCCGGTGTTTATCGCCGCTGCCGACACGATTGTCCGTCACCAGCTCGACAAGCAACTCTTTCATGACCTGCTTACGGCCTTCAGCATGGACATTACCACACGCCGCTACAGCTGCTTTAATGAACTACTCAGCTACTGCCATTACTCTGCCAACCCTGTCGGACGCCTGTTGATCCAGCTGGCCGGCAAGGACAGTCCCGTTAACCAGCAATATAGCGATGCAATCTGTACTGCCCTGCAGCTCATCAATTTCCAGCAGGATATTGAGCAGGACCTGCTGGAAAATGACCGTATCTACCTGGCGCAGGATGAGATGCAGGCAGCAGGCATCAGTGAACAACAACTGCACGAACGCGAGAACAGCCCGGCCCTGCTGGCATTCATGCGCCAGCAGTACCGACGGGCTGATAAGATGCTGCTCTCCGGTTATCCGCTGGTCAATATCCTCGGCGGTAGACTCGGTCTGGAACTCAGGGTAACCGTGCTGGCCGCCCATCGGGTCGCCGCTAAGCTTATGCAGCAAAAAGACATCTATGCCCGGCCCCGCCTCGGCAAGCGCGACTGGTTCCTGCTCGGGCTCCAGGCACTGTTTGCCAGGCAACCGCTTATTGATGCCTGATTGCCAATCCGCTAGAGTCCTTGTCCATGAAGCCCGATGAATACTGCCAGGAACGAGCCGCCGCCAGCGGCTCAAGCTTTTATTACAGTTTCCTGTTCCTGCCAGCAGAGAAACGTCAGGCCATAACCGCACTCTATGCCTTCTGTCGCGAGGTCGATGATTGTGTCGATGAGTGTTCTGACCCGGTCATTGCCAGGCAGAAACTGGACTGGTGGCGTAGCGAAATTGCGCGTGTCTTCCATGATCAGCCCCAACACCCCGTAGGTATCGCCCTGCATACCAGCCTCGGGCATTTCCAGCTGAACGAGGCATACTTTCATGCCATTATTGACGGTATGCTCATGGATATAACGCAACATCACTATGCGACGTTCGAAGATCTGTCCCTGTACTGCTATCGCGCGGCCGGCGTCGTTGGCCTGCTGGCCGCCGAGATCTTCGGCTACCAGAATGCACAGACCCTCGACTATGCACGCCACCTGGGTACAGCCTTCCAGCTAACCAACATCATTCGTGACGTCCGCGAAGATGCCCAACGTGCACGTGTCTACCTGCCGGCGGAAAATCTGCAACAATTTGATCTCAGCCGCGAAGACATTCTGAATGCCAGGCAATCCGTCAATATGTGGAAGATGCTGCAATTTCAGTTACAGCGTGCAGAAGGTTATTACGAACAGGCCTTTGCCTGTTTGCCAGAAGAAGACCGTTATACCCAACGCAGTGGCATTATCATGGCCGCTATCTACCGCCGTTTACTGGAGCAAATCAAGGCCCGGCCGCTGACGGTCTTGCAACAACGCGCCTCACTGAGTCCGCTACGAAAATTCTGGGTCGCCTGGAAGACCGATCGCAACGAGAAACGTCGCCGGCAGCAATTTGTTCGGCATAACCCCTGATATGACAAGCCCGGCATCTGAACCTGTCATTATCATCGGCGGTGGCTGGGCCGGCCTGTCGGCCGCCGTGCGACTTGCCGACAACGGCCAGCAGGTCAACCTCTTTGAATCCGCCAAACAACTCGGGGGGCGCGCCCGTTGCGTGCCGTTCTCGGACCACACTGTCGACAATGGCCAGCACCTGTTACTGGGGGCCTATAGCGAAACCCTCAACACCATGCGCACCTGTAACACCAGGATCGACGAGGTATTACTGCGCCGTCCTCTGCACTGGAAAATGCATAATCGACACGGACTGGATGTAAACCTGCAGACGCCCAGGCTACCGGCCCCCCTTAATTTTCTGTTTGCCATCCTGCGTACGCAGGGTTACACGCTGACAGAACGACTCCAGACCTTGCGCTTCATGTATGCACTGCACCGCCAGGGCTTTGCCATTGATAAGGACATGAGTGTCGCCGTCTTGTTAGCGAAGCAACCGGCACGCGTCATTAGCACGCTGTGGGAGCCCATGTGTCTCGCCGCCATGAATACACCCATTGAGATGGCTTCGGCACGCATCTTTTTGAATGTTATGCGCGATAGTTTCACGCGACGCGCGAGTGATGCCGATACGCTTTATACCATCCGTGACATGGGCCGGCTTTTTGTCAAACCGGCCATCGACTTTATTGAATCCCGGGGTGGACAGGTCCGACTGGCGCAACGCGTCGACAGCCTGAATATCAATAACAACGTAATACGTGCTGTTCAGGTTAATAATAGACACGTTGCCGCCTCCCGGGTGATCCTTGCCGCCTCTCCGACTAACAGTCAACGTCTGCTGGCCGGACACAAAGCGCTCGCATCCATCAGTGAGAATCTGCAACAACTAACATATCAACCGATTTGCACCGTCTACTTGCAATACCCGCCATCGGTCTTGCTGCCCGAACCCATGCTCGGCCTGCACGGCATGACCGGGCAATGGCTCTTCGACCGCCGCTTTAGCGGCCAGGCGGGGATAATGGCTGTTGTGATCAGTGCCGATGGCCCGCATATGCGACTCGATACCGAAACCCTCGCCCAACTGGTCAGCGATGAATTGGCCGAATCCTTCAACTGGCCCGAGCCAGAGAAGCATCTTGTGATACGTGAAAAGCGCGCCACCTTCTGTGCCAGTGTTGATGTTGATACCCTGCGACCGGCTATGACAACACCGGTTGAGGGCCTGTGGCTGGCTGGTGACTATATACGCTCACCCTACCCGGCAACACTCGAAGCGGCCGTGCGCAGTGGGGTACAATGTGCCGACACCATTATTCAACATTCAAAGCGGAAACCAGCATGACCCAGCCAGCCACTCTCCCCGAAAACTACACCGCACGCCCCGATCTGCTCAAGGAGCGGGTAATACTGGTCACCGGTGCCGGAGACGGGATCGGACGTGAGGTCGCGAAGGCCTATGCGGCGCACGGCGCCAGCGTGATCCTGGTTGGCCGCACGACCCACAAACTCGAGGCCGTCTATGATGAGATCGTCGCCGCCGGCAACCCGCAGCCCGCGATCTTCCCGATGCAATTACACGAGGCCGGGGATGAGGAATACGCCGGGCTGGTGGGCGGCGTAGTCAATGAATTTGGTCGTCTCGACGGGCTGGTCAATAATGCCGCCGAACTGGGCAGCCTGACACCCATCGACCACTATACGCTGGATGTCTGGCAGCGCACCCTGCAGGTTAACCTGACGGCCCCGTTTTTACTGACCCGGGCCTGCCTGCCGCTCCTGCACCAGGCCCCGGATGCCGCGATCCTCTTCAGTAGCACGGATCAACACGAAAAAACCGCTGCCTACTGGGGCGCCTACGGCGCATCAAAGCAGGCCCTGGATGCATTTATGCGTATTCTCGCCGATGAACTTGAAGGCAACACCTCGATCCGCGTCAATGCCGTCAATCCCGGTGCCCTGCGTACCCACCTGCGAAGCAAGGCCTATCCCGGTGAAAACCCTAATAGCCTTCCCGAAGCCAGTGCTGCCGTGCCGGCCTACCTCTACCTGATGGGCGAGGACAGTCACGGGCTTCATGGGCAGCTCGTAAATGCACAAAAAACGAACAATTCCACTTAATTATAATTGGTTTATGTCAAAAAACGGCCGGGCGGCAAGACCTTGCCGCGTCATATTTCCGTCAAACTCTCACCTGTAGCGTTTATACCTTTGTAATTTATTGTTTTAAATGCTTTTTTTATTTCATAAAAAATGGCATGATATTCGCAGTGACTTGTTCAGGTTTTATATCAATCGGTAACACAAGATGGCGAGAATTTTACACAGCGAAAGTCTGCAGCCCGCTAACCAGGCAATCGAGACGGCCCTGCCTTCACAGGTAGCCCAGAGACCGAGGCATGAGAGCAGCATTGAATGGGAGTTGAGCCGCAAGTTACAGACTTCTCTCGATATTAAGCAGCTCCTGAACTACTTTTTCGAGGCCATACAGGCCGAGCTGTCCTGTGCGCATTTTTGTTATGAGCACCCGGAATCCGAGATTGAATGCAAACAGGCGAAAGCCGCCCGGCATACCTGTAATTACCAGCTCACCCTCGCTGACGAGTCACTCGGTCGGCTCCAGTTTTCACGTGGCCGCCGCTTTACGTCTGCGGAACTGCATCGCATCGAAGACCTGCTCTGCCTGCTGGTCTATCCTTTACGTAATGCCCTGTTATACAAGTCTGCATTGCAACAGGCCATGCGCGATACGCTGACCGGCACGCTGAATCGGGCGGCATATGACACGATGCTGGCAAAGGAAATCGATATTGCCAGGCGTCATGACACCCCATTGTCATTGCTCGTGCTTGATATCGACCATTTCAAAAAAATCAATGATACCTACGGTCATGCCATGGGCGACAATGCCCTGAAAGCCATGGTCAAGCGCATTAACAGCAAGATTCGCAGTTCTGATATCCTGTTCCGCTATGGCGGTGAGGAATTTACCATCGTTCTCAACAATACCGGCATAGATGGCGCCCGGTTACTGGCCGAACGTATCCGGGAGGCCATCGAAGAAATGGTCTACATCAATAATGATGTAAGCATGCGCTTTACTGTCAGTATCGGGATTTCTACCCTGACCAGGAGTGAATCAGGCGATAGCCTGTTTGATCGTGCTGACAAGGCGCTCTATAAAGCAAAACGCAGTGGTCGAAACCAGGTATTATTCGCCGGATAACCCTGGAAAAACCGGTAGTTATACAGTTTTTTTGCTGTTCTTTGACAAGGTTCGCACTTTTTTTGACCACGGCAACTATACTCTGGTTACGAAAACCCGCATTCCGAACAGGAAAGTATCATGGAACCAGCCTTGCAACGCATCGACAAACTCACCGAACAGCGTTACCCGCTCGTCTATTTCGAGACCCTGCACAGCACGCACGTCACCGAAATGTTCAAGAGCCTGTCACTCGCCACAAGCAAGGCCATTTATCACTGGACAGCAGATAGCGGCCTGTATCGTATGGATGCCAGCCATATCATGATTCCGCGAACACAAAGCCCCCGCCACTTGCTCGAGCTCATTCAGGGCACACCGCACTTTGGCGTTTACCTGTTAAGTGATTTCGGTGAAGTCTTGCAGGAACGCCCCATCATTGACCTGTTGAAGAAGATTATCGCTGCCTATAAGGATCATCCGAAGATGATCATCATGACGGGCAAGGACATACAGATCCCTGCCGAATTGCGCCCCTCGGTGGCACATATCCGCCACACTACACGTAGCGATGCCGAGACAGATACTCCCCGTAAAGCCAGCTAGTTACACCTTAGCCAAGCCCCGATTTTTTACAGGCCTTCGCCAGACAGCAGGTGTCGCAACGCGGCTTTACCCGGCACACATCCTTGGCGTGCAAAACCAGCAATGCATGATATTCATTAAACATTTTTACCGACTCTTTACTGAGGCTCTTCTCAAAAATGCAACGCAGGCTTTCATAATCACTATCGGCACCACTGACACCGAGTCTCGAGAAAATTCGCCGTGTATATGCATCGATCACAAACACCTTGCGTGAAAAGGCATACAGAATAATGTCGTCAGCTGTTTCCGGACCAACACCGTTCACTGTTAATAACCGTTGCCGCAAGGTATCTGTTTTAAGTCGTTTCAATAAATCATAACCACCTTCCTCAACATACCATTGGCAAAAATTGCGCAGGCGTCTGGCCTTGATATTGAAGTAGCCGGAAGGTTTAAGCCAGTTGGCAAGCTGCTCATGCGAACTGGCCAGTATCACTTCCACTGACAGCGCCGAGGCTGATTTAAGGTTTGTGATTGCTTTTTCGACATTAACCCATGAGGTATTCTGGGTCAGGATAGCTCCGACCATCACTTCAAAGCGTGATTCGGCTGGCCACCATTGCTGAGGCCCATAGGCATTGCGCAACTTCTGATAAACGGACTTAATCCGCATAGATCTGTCTACTGTCGTTTAGAACGACGAAAGGGGCGACCATGATGTTTTCGCGCACCAGTACTCCTCTTTTCACCGGTGGCGGGCAGTTCGAGTCCCACACTTGTATAGAGGGTCTGCAACTCGGCCTCTTCAAGGTCACGCCACTTGCCTGGCCGCAGGCTGCGCGGCAGCAACAGCTCACCAAATCGAATCCGCTGCAAGCGGCTAACACGCACACCTTGTGATTCCCAAAGACGCCTGACCTCACGCTTGCGACCTTCCCGCAAGATCACGTGATACCAGTGATTGGCACCGGTGCCACCCGCATCGACAATCTTGTCAAAATGCGCGACGCCATCCTCCAGCTCAACACCTGCCTGCATAGTCCGGAGCATGTCGTCGGTGACTTCACCGAGCACACGTACGGCATACTCGCGCTCAATCTCGGCAGAGGGGTGCATCAGCTTGTTGGCGAGTACACCATCGGTAGTGAATAGCAGCAGACCGCTGGTATTGATATCCAGCCGCCCAACGGCAATCCAGCGAGCCGATTTCAGTTTCGGCAGGTTGTCGAAAATACTGGCGCGCCCTTCGGGATCATGGCGGCTACAAATCTCGCCTTCCGGCTTATGGTAAATCAATACCCGAGGTTTATTCCCGGCAAACTTGAGACTGATGTAACGTCCATCCAGCTTGATGTTGTCACTTTCTGTAACACGATCAGCAAGCATGGCGGGTTTACCATTAATGGTCAGGCGCCCTGCCCCGATCCAGCGTTCCATCTCGCGACGCGAACCATAACCGGCATTGGCCAACAGTTTGTGAAGTTTTTCACTCATAGGTCCGGCCCTTACTGGAGAGGCTGCTCGTCTTCCTGTTCATGAGCTTCCTCAGCCCCTGTATCAGCCTGTGGATCGGCATCGGCATCTGCTTCTGTATCGGCCTCGGCTGCGGCAAGTGGCGCATCCGCTTCACCTGCCATCTCCATACCGGGCAACTGCAGATCCAGTTCTGCATTGATGCTCTCAAAGTCACGCAACTCGGTCAGGCTCGGCAGTTCATCAAGGGACTTCAGATTAAAGTAATCCAGAAACTCTCTGGTCGTCCCGTACATGGCTGGCTTGCCAGGCACGTCACGGTGCCCGATCACCTTGATCCACTCACGCTCGGTCAGGGTCTTGATAATATTGCTGCTGACGGCCACACCACGCACATCTTCTATTTCACCACGGGTAACCGGTTGCCGGTAGGCAACCAGTGCCAGGGTTTCCAGCAAGGCGCGCGTATACCGCTGCGGTCTTTCCTCCCACAGGCGGGATATCCATGGCGCCATATCCTCCCTGACCTGCAAACGGAAACCACTGGCAACCTCGCGTAGTTCGATACCGCGATCCTTACAATCTTCACTGATTGCATCGAGCGCCTCACGGATGTCTTTTTTCTCGGGCTGGAATTCGCCTTCAGCAAAAAGCCCCATGATGCGTTCAATCTTCAATGGCTGACCCGCTGCAAGCAACGCGGCCTCAACAACTTTTTTTATAATATCCGGGTTCATATCAATCCAGGTCTGTTATGTCTTCGGGCAACTCAACCTTATCGGCTGAGGCCGCTTTTACATAGATAGGTCCATAGGGTTCATTCTGGACCATTTCAATCAAGTGCCCCTTGAGCAGTTCAAGAATGGCCAGCAGGGTAACAACCACACCTGAACGACCTTCTTCCAGCGTAAACAACTCACCAAATCCCGTGAACTTGTCTGTGCCAAGACTACTCAGGACATTCGACATCCGCTCGCGCACCGAAAGAGGTTCCATCTGAATGTGATGATGTGAATACATCTCTGCCCGTTTAAGGACTTCCTGAAAGGCGAACAGGACATCCTTCAGGTCGACTTGCGGTGGCAATTTCGTTGTACCGACTTCCGGTGTCGGAATCTCGACGCTGTGAATTTCACGATTCATGCGCGGCATCTCGTTGAGATTCTCGGCAGCCTGCTTATAGCGCTCGTATTCCTGCAGGCGTCGCACCAGTTCGGCACGCGGGTCTTCTTCCTCGCTCTCTTCGCTTTCCCGGCGCGGCAATAACATGCGTGACTTGATTTCCGCCAGCATGGCAGCCATCACCAGGTATTCGGCGGCAAGCTCGAATTGCATTTCCTTCATCAACTCGACGTATTCCATGTACTGGCGTGTAATCTCGGCGATCGGCACATCCAGCACATCAAGATTCTGGCGACGAATCAGGTATAAGAGCAGATCCAGCGGGCCCTCGAAGGCATCAAGAAAGACCTCCAGTGCATCCGGCGGTATATACAGATCCAGCGGTAATTCTGTAATCCTTTCACCCTGGACAATGGCAAATGGCATCTCGGCCTGTTGCGGATGAGTCGTCTCACCATTCGCATCAGGTTGCTGCACCTCTTCCGGTTCTGCATCAGGCTGTTCGGCTGCAACTGCCTGTGTTGTTTTTTTAGTCATGGATTGTCCGCTTAACGGTAAGCCAGGCCCATCGCCTGTCGTACTTCATCAATAGTCTGCCTGGCGACATCGCGCGCCTTTTCCGAGCCTTCGTTAATAATATTACGAACCATGTCAGGATCTTTAATATACTCCTGCGCACGCGCCTGTATCGGGGCAAGTTCTTCATGAATAGCATCGATGATGTGCTGCTTGCAATCCAGGCAACCGATAGCGGCCGAACGGCAGCCCTGTTGCACTTCTTCAAGCACAGCCTCATTGCTGTAGACCTTATGTAACTGCCAGACCGGGCATTTTGCCGGATCACCCGGGTCGTTGCGGCGAACCCGCGCCGGATCAGTCGGCATGGTGCGCAACTTCTGTTCGACGGCGGCCGGCGTTTCACGCAGGTAAATCGTGTTGTTATAGGATTTGGACATCTTCTGTCCATCCAGTCCCGGCATCTTCGAAGTCGGCGTTAGCAGCGCATGCGGCTCGGGCAGAATGATCTTGCCGCTGCCCTCAAGATAACCAAACAGGCGCTCACGGTCGCCAAGGGTAATATTCTGTTGTTCTTCGAGCAGGGCACGCGCGGTTTCGATAGCCTCGTGATCACCCTGTTCCTGGTAACGACGCCGCAGTTCCCGGTACAGCTTGGCGCTCTTCTTGCCCATCTTCTTCGCGGCTGCCTCGGCCTTGTCCACAAAATCCGGTTCGCGACCGTATAAATGGTTAAAGCGACGGGCGACCTCGCGGGTCAGCTCGACATGCGCTACCTGATCTTCACCGACCGGCACCTGACCGGCCTTGTACATGAGGATATCGGCACTCTGGAGCAAGGGATAGCCGAGAAAACCATAAGTGGCGAGGTCTTTTTCCTTGAGCTTTTCCTGCTGGTCCTTGTAACTCGGCACCCGCTCCAGCCAGCCCAGCGGCGTCATCATCGATAGCAACAGGTGCAGTTCGGCATGCTCGGGCACGCGAGACTGGATAAACAGGGTGGCGTTGCCCGGGTTAATGCCACAGGCCAGCCAATCGATGACCATGTCCCAGACACTATTGGCGATAATGCTCGGGTCTTCGTAGTGGGTCGTCAGGGCATGCCAGTCGGCAACAAAAAAGTAGCATTGATATTCATGCTGCAACTTGATCCAGTTCTTGAGAACGCCGTGGTAGTGACCGAGATGGAGTTGTCCTGTGGGCCGCATGCCAGACAGCACGCGGTCATTCTGACCGGGGATAGAACTCAACGAAACCTCCCAAATAGGCCCGTAACTCCGGGCGACACCTGATTCTTGTTCTGACCGCCATTCGCGGACGGCATGATTATACCTGTTTTGTGGGTCATGGTCAGTTCACAAATGACTTGAGAGTGAGCCCGTAACCCGCAATGCAAGATATTTATATTCAATAGGTTATGAATTATTCTTAATGTCAGGTAACAGCATCGGTCGGGCCCAGCCCCTGGCGGCGTATCTGAACATCCCCTTCTGACAAATCCAGTACCGTCGTCGGTTCCACGCTACAAGGCCCACCGTCGATAACCAGGTCAACGTGGTGTTCCAGAATCTCGCGAATGGCACTGGCGTCATTCAGCGGCCGGTCCTCATCGGGCAGGATCAAGGTCGAGCTCATGAGCGGTTCATTGAGATCCGCCAGCAGGGCTTGCACGATAGCGTTATCAGGCACCCGGATGCCAATGCTCTTGCGTTTCGGGTTCCACAGCCGTTTTGGCACTTCGCGAGTCGCCTTGAATATAAAGGTATATGGCCCGGGAGTGAGCGACTTCATGAGCCGGTAGGCCTTGTTATCGACCTTTGCATAGGTGGAGATTTCCGACAAATCGCGACAAAGTAGCGTGAAATCGTGTCTTTTCGACACCTGCCGGATACGCGCCAAACGCTCCAGGGCCGCCTTGTCGTCAATCTGGCAACCGAGGGCATAGCTGGAGTCAGTCGGGTAGACAATCACCCCGCCCTGGCGAATGATCTCAACCGCCTGGTGGATTAAGCGTCGCTGTGGATTGTCCGGGTGAATCTCGAAAAACTGGCTCATTTACCAAGCGACCTCATCCCTGTCTGCCAATACTCGCTTTCCCAGACGGGAAGACAGCCTGCCGGCATCTCCCGCAATCGTCCCAGTTCGATCCACGGATTCTCCGGGCCATGGTAGTCACTCCCCTGCGAAGCCAGCAAGCCCTGGCGCCGGGCATGGGCGGCCATGCTCTGGCAGTCATCCTTGCTGTGGCTGCCGGACACGACTTCCATAGCCATGCCACCGCATTCGCGAAATTCGCCCAACAGCACCCGCAAGCGGGTTGCCGTGATCCGGTAACGCGCCGGGTGTGCGACCACGGCCAGGCCTCCGGCGACCGTGATCCAGCGCACGGCCTCTTCCAATTCCGCCCATTTTCCGGGCACATAACCTGGCTTGCCACGGACCAGGTAGTGCTTGAAGACCGCACGTATTGACTCGGCATAGCCTTTTTCGACCAGAAAACGCGCAAAATGCGTGCGACTCACGAGTTGCCCCTTGGCATAGGCGCGCGCGCCTTCCAGGGCACCCGGAATCCGTTTCTTCTCCAGGCGGTGGGCGATTTCCTCGGCCCGCCACTCGCGAAACTCACAAAGCCTGGCCAAGCCTGCCTGCAAGTCGGCATTAGCGGGATCCAGGCCCAGGCCGACGATATGAATGGTCTGGCCATTCCAGCTTGCCGAGACCTCGATACCGTTGATCAGCTCCAGCTTGCCGGCTGCGGCCTGCCGTGCCTCGGCAAGCCCGGCTGTGGTATCGTGATCGGTCAGCGCAAGCACCTGCACGCCCTGCTCGTGGGCACGCGTGACCAGCTCGGTGGGGGTAAGTGTGCCATCAGAGGCCGTACTGTGTGAATGCAAGTCAAATAACATAGGGCCGTCATTGTATAGGGATTCTGGCAAAACACACCCCCTTATGCGGCGGAATGCCAATTCGCCCGGGACTCGTGCATAATAACCGGGCAAAAACCATCAGGAGCGCCGCCCAGCGGTAGATTAGTACTCAACCATGAAAATGCTGTTCGATTTTTTTCCGATTATTCTGTTCTTCGCCGCCTTCAAGCTGTCCGGCAATGACATGATCGTTGCCACCCAGGTCGGCATCGCCGCCACTTTCCTGCAGGTTGCCATTCACTGGTTACGGCATCGACGTTTTGAAAAGATGCACCTGATCACCCTCGCCCTGATTAGCGTCTTCGGCGGCATCACCATTTACCTCGATAACCCGCTCTATATACAGTGGAAGACGACTATCCTGGAGTGGGTCTTTGCGCTGGCCTTTCTTGGCAGCCACTACATCGGCAAGGACAATTTCGTCAAACGCATGATGGGCAAGGCCTTGACGGCACCGGATAGTGTTTGGGCCAAACTGAACTTTGCCTGGGTCGGGTTCTTTACCCTCATGGGATTTATTAACATTTATGTCATTTATAATTTCAGCCAGGAGGCCTGGGTAAACTTCAAGACCTTTGGCATGCTCGGTCTGACCTTTGTCTTTATCATCGCCCAGGGAGTCATGCTGTCGCGTTATGTCGATAGCAATCAAGTTGATTCCGAGAACAACGACAAGGTCGAATGAATATGTATTACGCGATCATCAGTGAAGACATTGAAAACAGCCTGGACAAGCGTCTCAGTGCACGGCCGGCGCACCTGGCGCGTCTGGAACAATTACGTGATGAAGGTCGCCTGCTGATTGCCGGCCCGCACCCGGCCATTGACAGCGAAGACCCGGGCGCAAACGGTTTTACAGGGAGCCTGGTGATAGCCGAGTTTGCCTCGCTTGAAGCGGCGCAGGCCTGGGCCGATGCCGATCCTTATCTCGAGAGCGGTGTTTATGCCGGGGTAAAAGTAAAACCCTTCAAGAAGGTATTACCATAATGGATAACAGCAAGCGTATAGAACAGATCAAACAACGTCTCACCGATGGACTAAATGCCGAAAACGTCGATGTTGTCGACGAGAGTCACTTGCATGCCGGCCATGCCGGGGCGAAAACCGGTATGGGACATTTTAATGTTACCGTCATCGCGGATGCCTTTGCAGGCAAATCGCTTATCGAACGCCACCGCCAGGTCTATACTGCGCTCGGTGACATGATGCAGACAGACATCCATGCACTTGGCATCAAGGCCTATACACCGGAAGAGTTATAAACACCACCTACCCGAACAACAAGGATTACCATGAACGGAAAACTGATTGCAGCCTGTATAATCCCGCTTATCCTCAGCGCCTGTAGTGGTGAAGGTAAAACACCGGCTACTGACGGGCAGAAAGAAGACTCGCCGAGCGCGATTTCGGCTACTGAAACAGACAGTACAGTCGCGGTCGTTAATGGCAAGCCCATTTCCGAGCGGCTTTTCGAGGCCTACCTGAAACAGCGTGAGGACGCCCTTTCTGCCGGCGCCACACGCCAACGCATCCTTGATGAAATGATTAACTTCGAACTCGTCATCCAGGATGCGCTCGCCAACGACCTGGACAAAAATCCGGATATTGTTACCGAACTGGAATTGCAGCGTCGCAATATCCTGGCCACTGCTGCCTTTCGTGAGCACGTGCGCAAGAATCCGATCACTGAGGAGGATATGCGCAAGGACTACGAATCACGCATGGCCGACCTGACTATGACCGAATTCAGGCTTCGCCATATCCTCACCGAGGACGAGACTGGCGCCCAACAGGTGCTGGCCAGGCTGAATAAGGGAGCTGACTTCGTCGACGTCGCGAAGGAATACTCGACCGGGCCGTCTGCGTCCGAGGGCGGTGACCTGGGCTGGCAAGCGGAACCCGATGTATTGCCGGAATTCCGCGACAAGCTCAACGACCTGAAAAAAGGTGAGTATGCCAGGGAGGCCATCCAGACCCGTTTTGGCTGGCATGTGCTCTACCTCGAAGACCGGCGCGATAACCCGCCGCCGGCCTTTGCCGAAGTCAAGGAGCAGGTAAGGGAAATTTTACAGCGGCGTCAGATAGAGGAATACATCGTTGAACTGCGCCGCGATGCCGAAGTCGAAATCATCAAACCGGCTACCGTCATGCCTACGCCGGCACCCGAGCCACTGCAGCCAGATGGCAAGCCCGACATCATGATGAACAATTATTAATCCACCACCGGGGGCGGAACTGCGGCATCATGACGACAGCAGAACAACGGCAACGTCTGCAGCGTTGGCGGGACGCAGAGAATATCTGCCGGCCCTGCACAAAGCCGGAGAAGGCAGCCGCTACGCTGAATCACGACAACCCTCTCAGTTGCGGCTGCCACTGCGAGAGTGTTGCCAATCTCCTCGCCAGGGTGATACAGCTTGATGTCGAAATCCGTCGGCTACAAGGTCAATAAGTACGCAGCAAAAGACTGAACACACCCATCACCGCTGCTGATGGTGAATCTGCCCGGCGAGTGATTCCAGACTCGGCAATGCCTCAGTGTCAACCACCAGGGTATGAGCCCGTTCCTCATCTCTTAACGGTTGCCAGTGGGCAATCTGGCCTTCAAGCACGGCAAGATCCGCGTCCGAGGCACCTTTCTCCCGGCTAACGATACGTTCCCGCAAGGTCTCTGCCGACGCGGAGAATTCGAGGATAATGTAAGGCACGCATTTCACCGACGCGAGTTGGCGAAATAGCTCACGCTGCTCGTAATTCTGGCAGGTTGCGTCAATGATGACGGTGTGGCCTGCATCAATAATATAGCCGGCAAGCTCCACCAGTTTTCGATAGGTACGCTGGCTTGTAGCGGGGGTATATATCCCCTCTCCAGCCGCTGCATACGCTGCCTGTTCCGCGGAGAGGCCAAAGAGACGCTTCCTTTCCACATCAGAACGTATACGGATCGCCGCCAGCATTTCCAGCAAGCTTTGTGTCAGCGTGGTTTTACCTGTAGCAGACATGCCATAGGTAATGATTAATTGTGGCTCGACAGTTTCAGTGCAAGATTGCGCCAGTCGCAGATATCGCAACAGTGCCTGCTCGGCCTGCTCCTTCGCGGTTGCGGTAATACCGGACTGGCAAGCTCGAATTGTATTGACCTTGGCGCGCACCATTGCACGGTAAACCATATAAAAATCCAGGACACGGCAACCGGCATAATCACCGGTATGCTCGAGATAGCTGTTCAGGAAACGTTGTGCTAATCCGGGTTGCTCGCGTGCCTGAAGGTCCATAACCATAAATGCGACTTCGCTGATCACATCTATCCAGCGCAGATCGGGATTGAATTCAATGCAGTCAAAGGCCAGCGGGGCCTCATCAACCCAGGCCAGGTTGCGCAAATGTAAATCCCCATGACACTCACGGATATATCTGTCCTCTTTCCGTTCCTCGAGCAAGGGCCGTAAAGTGATAAAGCGAATCTTGCTCCACTCTTCCAGCTCGTCGAGTACCGACAGGCACGCCTGGTCGCCTTGCTGTGCGGGGTATTGCTCGCGGATTTGAACAAAGTTTTCTGCCATCGGCTGGTACACCTGTTCAGGTAAACCATAGGCGGCGGATTGATCAGCCACCTCAATACGGTAATGAAAGTCCGCGACCATCACCGCGATTGCATCGAGGTGCAGTCGGCGCAGTTTGCCGGCAGCAAGGAGCCTGTCCAGCTGCGCCTGTTGTGGGAACTGCACCATCTTCACTGCGTATTCGATGGCACCCTCCTGGCGCTCGCAGTCCAGCTTCGGTTGCGCGGCAGAACCGGTAATGGCGACGACGCCGAGGTATATATGTTCAGCCAGTCGGCGATTCAGACGGACCTCTTCATCACAATAAAATCGACGTTTGTCCAGGGTGGAAAAATCCAGGAAACCGAGATTAACCGGCTTTTTTATCTTGTAGGCGTAGGGGCCGGTGAGGATAACCCATGAAATATGGGTCTCGATCAACTCGAACCTGTCAACAGGATGATCATACAGGCCGGGATTCATCATGACGCTAATAAGGGCGGGCTTCTGCTTGCTGATATGGTTCACGTCCATAGCAGACAAGACCGCATTGAGGTTGGGGAGTGGAAAAGGTTATATTCGTATTCGCCCGTCATAACCCTTACTTCGCGCTGTAGACAACCAGCAGGACAATTACCCACTTGAGATGATGGGCGATACTGCGCAGTAAGGCTTTGCTTTCCTCGTCCATGCCATTCATCCTTATTCGCTTGCCTGGTGAAATTGCCCGGCTCGTAGCAGTTATTTACCAATGTCGGTTAATTTTGACAACAGGTCAATGGGGAGTGGAAAAACTATCGTGTTGCTACGCTCACCTGCGATCTCGGTAAGTGTCTGCAGATAACGTAATTGCATGGCCTCGGGTTGACGGGCAAGGGTCTGGGCTGCCTCCAGCAGTTTTTCAGAGGCCTGCATTTCACCTGCCGCGTGGATGATTTTGGCACGACGGACCCGCTCCGCCTCGGCCTGCCTGGCAATGGCACGTATCATGCTTTCGTCGAGATCGACATGCTTGATCTCGACATTGCTCACCTTGATCCCCCAGGCATCAGTTTGCTGATCCAGGCTGTTTTGTATATCGACATTCAATCGTTCCCGTTCTGCCAGCATTTCATCAAGCTCATGTTTGCCCAGCACCGATCGCAACGTAGTCTGGGCAAGCTGGCTGGTAGCAGAATAAAAATCCTCCACCTGGATGATTGCCCTTTCAGGGTCGATAACACGGAAATATACAACTGCATTAACATGGACGGAGACGTTGTCACGTGATATCACGTCCTGGGTAGGCACATCCATTACGATTGTTCGCAAGTCCACCCTGACCATCTGCTGAATGAAGGGGATAATGATAATAAATCCCGGCCCCTTCACCTTCCAGAAACGGCCGAGCATAAAAACCACACCACGCTCATACTCGCGCAGGATCCTGATGGCACTGACCAGAAACATTACTACCAGTGCCAGCACAATATATGTCGCATACATGCTCATTGCTGTTACTCCTCTTTGGTGGTTTTAATCGGTTCGACCTTGAGGATCAGACCTGTCGCCCCGACAACTTTAACGCGCTGTCCCTTGCGTAGTGGTTGATCGCTAACGGCCTGCCATAATTCACTATGTATACTGATCAGGCCCTTGCCCTCGAAGTCATCTGTGACAGTGGCAGTGCCACCAATCATTTCATCAATACCGCTGACAACAGGTTTTTTGCGTGCGCGTAGCGCCATTTCAATCACGAAAATGAAAATCAGTGCGCTGATTGCAGCGAAGGTAATGATCACCGAAATATCAATGCCGAAGCTGGGTACATCCGTATCTATCAGAATGACCGAACCAATGATGAAGGCAATAACACCACCGATCCCGAGCATGCCAAAACTTGGTTCAAAGGCCTCGCCGACCATCAGCGCCACGCCTAGCAGAATGAGCCCCATACCCGCATAATTGACAGGGAGCAGCTGAAAAGCATAGAGCGCGATCAGTAACGAAATTGCCCCAATCGTACCGGGCAGGAGCGCGCCGGGATTCGAGAATTCCAGTATCAGCCCGTAAATACCGATAAGCATGAGGATATACGCGATGGTCGGGTTAGTGATCACGCCGAGAAATTCACTGCGCCAGTCAGGTTCCAATAGTCTGATGCTGAGACCCTTCGTCTGTAGTATGCGCTTCTGTCCCAGTACCATGACCTCCCGGCCATCTATCCCGTTTAACAATTCCTGCACACTGCCAGCGATAATATCGATCACCTTTAGATTCAAGGCATCACTTGCGGGCAGACTCGCACTTTCACGCACAGCCTGCTCCGCCCATTCCTCGTTACGGCCATGGAGTTGGGCCAGGCCCCGGATATAGGCCACCGCATCATTAACAAGCTTGCGTTCCATGGCGTCATCGCTGGCCGCCGGCATGCCCGATGGTTGCTCATCCGTATTATCGTCGCTGTTCTTTTCCCTGCCTGGCGCACCGATGCCGCCTATCTGCACAGGTGTTGCCGCACCCAGGTTGGTGCCGGGGGCCATGGCGGCGATATGACTGGCATAGAGAATATACGTGCCGGCACTGGCTGCACGTGCCCCGCTCGGTGCAACAAAACTTGTCACAGGCACTGGCGAGGCAGTGATATTCTTGACGATATTGCGCATCGCTGTATCCAGCCCGCCAGGGGTATCCATCCTGAGCACCACCAGTTCGGCGCCTGACCCTGCGGCTTTGTGCAATGCCCGTTCGATATAATCATCGGTTGCGGGGCCAATGACGCCTTCGACACTTAACTGTACAACCTGCCTTACAGGATCACTTGAAACCGCCATGTTCATAGGCAGACCGGTTGCCAACAGGAGCACCAACATGAACATAAATCCCTTTATCGGGCCTGTCATATACGTAAGTTCCTTGGTTACTGTTTAAACAAATCTATCCCTCAACATCACAACAGGTATCACAAAAATGACAGGATTACCCGAATCGCACAAGAACAAAAAATGGTAAAAGTACATATGTATAAAACAACATGATTTCGAGACTATATTTTTTAGCCTGAATACACAGCAAGGGATATTACCAACACCCTGCAATCACGGATCCAAAAACCCTTAATCCAGAGTTAAACCAGCAACTATCAGGAGCGTCCGTTATGTACCTCAGAAAACTTTCAGCAGTGATATTTATAGGCACCATTGTCTCTCAATTTGCCGTCTCAGCAGATTACCCACTGCTGTTTGGGGAGATTGACGTCAATGCCGATGGTTACATTGACAAGGAAGAAACCAAGGTCAGAAGAGACCTGGTGAAGAACTTCAAGAAAATTGACAAGAACAAGGACGGCATGCTGAATCTTACCGAATACCAGTTGTACGAGGGTAAGGGAGCGTATGAGCCGCCGGAAGAAACCGAGACACCCGAGCTTGGTGCGGCCCCCTACCCAACACCCAAGGCAAAAGACTGATAACCCTGACAGATATATGCCACAACCTGTTCTGATAGTAGAGTTCATCGCCAGGGATGGCGATGTCGAGCTTATGGAAGAAAGCGTTCCCCTTCACAGCCCTGAGGAGCTCTTTGATTTTCTTTCACCTGGCGGCGGATGTGAATCCATCCCCTCAGAGGTGGATGAGATAAAAATGACATTCCTGCCGCCAGCACACCCGAATATAAACAACCCTGTTGCAGATACCCCGGCCATGCTCCAGCTTGGCATGGTGTTCTTCAGCGGGCCTTTGGCCGAAATATCACAATCCATTATTGAAATCCTGGACAAGGCGGGACGTGGCGAACTGTCGAAATCATTTATCAAGGTTATCGGCATGTAACTGACCTGACAATGCCATGACCAAACTGCCAGGTACGCGTTCGCAAGCAGGCAAAGTCACATCGGCGGCAGCAGACAGATATCGGGTTGCTTATAGCGAAGAATTTACACTTTCATAGATATGCGGATATGATATCGATTGACTCGATCAGGCTCCGGGATGATTTGACTTGACAAACTTTTCCCGGGTTTCCGACATCCTCAACAGCTTATTCTCCACCCGGAAATTGATGCTTCCGTCCGTGTACTTGCCACTGCTGTCCGCTGTGCCTGCCTCGATACCGGTCATTATACCGATTGCCTGATCAATATTGGTTACCGGGTAAATGTGGAATTCCCCGACGCTGACAGCGTCAATGATATCGTGTCGCAACATCAGGTGTTTTACATTTGACTCGGGAATGACGACCCCTTGCATACCGGCCAATCCGCCGGTCTTGCAGATATCAAAGAAACCTTCAATCTTTTCGTTCACCCCACCAATTGCCTGCACTTGCCCCAGCTGATTAACGGAACCGGTCACCGCGAGGTACTGATGCACCGGCGCGTCTGCCAATGATGAAAGCAGTGCGCACAATTCCGCCAGTGAGGCGCTATCGCCATCGATTTTTCCGTAGGATTGCTCAAATGTCAGACTGGCTGATAATGATAAGGGGAATTTCTTTGTAAACCTGGAGGCCAGGAATGCCGATATTATCAACACCCCCTTTGAATGAATGGCGCCACCGAGGTCAACCTCGCGCGATATATCTATAAACTCACCTTCTCCCAGGCGAGTCGTCGCTGTAATACGTACAGGATGAGCGAAGCGAAAACTATTCAGATCGACCACTGCCAGGCCGTTAACCGTGGCTGTCTTGTCACCCTCTGTATCAATAAGAATAGTCTTGCGCTGCATCTCGGAAATCATGGTATCCCTGATTCTGTCAAACCGGTGTATACGTGAATCAATCGCTTGCTGGACTTCGCCTTCTCCAACAACCAATAATCCATGCTTTATCGCCCAGTACTCAGACTCTTGCATGAGATCTACCATACTCAGCATATGCACTGAGAGCTTTTCGGCATCATTTGCCAGTCTGGCGGCATGTTCAATAACTCTTGCAACAGCCCGCGCATCAAAGGCAAGCATCTCGTCCTTTTTAGCCAGGGTGGCGATCATCCTTGCATACAACTGAACATTACTCTCCGTCCTTTCCATATTCTCTTCGAAATCTGCAGCAACCTTGAACAACTCGGAAAATTCCGGGTCATATTCAAGCAGTAGGTAGTAAAACTCCCTCTCACCCAGCAGCACCAGCTTTATATCAAGCGGGATTGGTTCAGGCTCAAGGCTCGCCGTATCAATGACGCCGTATAATGAACCAAGCGATTGTAGTGTTATTTTGTTTGCATTCAGGGCACGCTTAAGGGCATCCCATGAGAACGGCGAGCGCAACAGCTTGATCACGTCCAGAACAAGGTAGCCACCGTTTGCCTTATGCAACGCGCCTGCTTTAATATGCGTAAAATCAGTAATCAGGGCACCCATTCTGGATTCATGCTCTATCCTGCCGATGAGATTTTGATAAACAGGATTGTCTTCGTATATAACCGGCACGCCCTTGCTCTCCCTGTTATCAATCAGCAGGTTCACCTCATATCTTCGCATTGGGTCTTTATCTTCTGCAATCAAGCCAAGCACAGGCACCGTTTCCCTGCGTTCGGTAAAATCACCAATATGCCGTGCAATATCGTTTTTTACATTATTCAGATAGCGGCATACTTCAGGATAATCACTGTACTTATCAAACAGATCGTGAATCAATACATCAACTACAACAATCACAGTACTGTGGTTTAGCGCCTCAATTTCCTCATTCTCCTCTCTTGCCAGTTGTGGCATACGTCGCAATAAGGCGCTGAGCTTTTCTTCATATATTTCGATAGTCTCGTTGATGCGCCGCCTTTTCTCTCCAGACAACTTCGAGAACTCCTCAATATCAATTTGCTTCCCTTCCACAATCGGACCAAGTACAAAACCATGCGCCCCTTTCACCAGTGCCACACCATGTTCAGCGGCTTCATCATCCAGGTTTTTCAAGGCCTCTTCACGCCGGCTTTGATAATTATCCTGAATTTCCTGGAGTTTGGCCCGGTACTCGTCTGACTCAAAGGCAATGGGTATTGATATTTTCGAGTCACTTATCAGCTTTTGTACGTCCTCACGGAGGACATGTCCTTTCCCTGTTGGCAATCGAATAGCCGCCGGCATGTGATGATATTCAAAATTGTTCACATAGCACCAGTCGCAAGGTGCCTTCTGTGTTGACGCTTCAAGGGACAGATGTTGAATAACGATTGATTGTTTGCCGCAGCCTGAAGGACCAAGCACAAACAGATTAAAGCCACGCTTTCTTATTTGCGCACCGAATTCGATAGCGCCGATCGCACGTTCCTGGCCGATAACCTCGTCAAGAACCTGTAGTTCATCTGTTGTTGTGAAGGAAAAAATTCCCGGGTCAGTTCGGGTGCAGAGCAGTTCAGGCTTGAGTTCCTTGTTATTTAACATCGAATTCCCCGAACAACAATATTAAAAGTGCTTGTACTCCCGTTAATACGGATGCCTGTTAGCTCCGCGTTCGAAACAGGCAGCTATTATGCGTGCTTTATTCATGATTCTGCCCGGCGCCGCTTTTCCTCTATCCGCAATTCTTTTGAGATAAGCCCGGCGACAGCACCCAACTCTTCCGAAACAATTTCAACAAGATCATCCACTGTCAATATCCCCACCAAATAACCCTGCCCATTTACGACCGGCAGCCGGCGAACACCTTTTGACTGCATGAGTTTCACTGCATCCATAAGGCTTGCACTCTCATCTACCGTCGCCAGCTCATAGCTCATCACATCACCGACATTTACCGAATCGATATCAACATCCTCGGCAAGTATTTCCAGCACGACATCCCGATCGGTTAAAATCCCCAATGGCCGGGATGCATCGCCCTCCCTGGCAACGATTACAACGTCACCGATGTGATGTGTACGCATAAGCTTGACCGCCTCGCGCACAGATTCGTCCTGTTTGACGACAATCACTTCCCTGTTACAAAATTCACCGACTGACATGTCTTACTCCCTGAAATAATCCGTCAGAAAAGCACCCCGGGTATCACCTCATGCCCGTGTCTACTTTGCGACTTCGTGATGCTTGCCTTCTACATGAACCGCAGTTGCCTGCGGCCCTTCGTCCCCCAGCTCCTCGCTAAAATGCACACTTTCACCTTGTTCAAGGCTGTCGAAGTCGGCATTAAGAACACTATTACGATGAAAATATACTTCGCGCTGTTCGGGTGTCAGGATAAAGCCGTAGCCCTTCTCCGGGTAGATCACTGAAATAATGCCATGTGGCAGGATTTCATGGGCCTTCACCTTGTGGCGCCGTTTCCTTACGTAGTCTTCTAGTTGACGACGCATCGCCGCAAAGGCATCTCTTGTTGCCACGTAAACATCTTCATGCGCATGGTTCTGCCCGGGACTACGGCTGACGACGATTTCATCACCGGGTAGCGTGACATCAACCTTTATCGCATACAGATTGCCCTTGTTGTGATGCTTGTGCGGCGCCTCAACAGTGATACGGCAGCTCACCATATCCCTGGCAAACTGTTCCAGCTCGTCTACCTTTTCCCTGATTTTTGTCTCCAGCGCTTCTGACTTTTCCATGTTTCGAAACGTAATCTGTACAGGAATCTGCATGCCAAGCCCCTATATTTCGCAGAGACAGGTATTGCGTGAAATACTGCGTCTTCACGCGGATCCGCAGCTCTGTGACCAATGAAAGAACCAATTGCTATAAATTGAACTCTACTTGAGGGATGTGTTTAATAACACCTGTGAATACTACGCTACGCCAGACATACACTTTTAGTCACTGCTGTCCTGTTAACATAAGCCTGATAAGCCGTAAGCTTCGGATAAATAAGGTAACCAGGCTGATAGATGCGCATGAACACATGAA
>NZ_JAVVES010000150.1:0-520 GCF_032250955.1 Sulfuriflexus sp.
CTGCGCGTGAAACCCACATATAGATTTTCATTTTGTTTGTGATTTCAATACCGACGTACATCCCTTGATTCAGCAACCCAATAGGTGGCAGTCCAAATATTGTCACTATCAGCGCACCAAGAAAACCTGTGATTAGGCCAATAGTATTAGGATCACAAATCGATAAATTGTGAATTACAGTATCAATCATTCTGATTTTTCTTTTGCAAAATAACAGCTTGATTAACGAGACTTTGGGTCTCTATATATTTGCCTCGTCAGAAAAATTCATGGGTAGTTTTCGGGACAGGTAGCGCTCCAAGCGCGTGATATAAAGCGATTTCAGCCGCATGATAGGTCCGAAAACCATAGGCTTTTCTGGTAGTCAGTTTTGCTTTGGTGTTAAAACCCTCCACAATTCCACTGGAAAACTGTTTCTTGGCCCGGAACCAGTTGAGCAGCAGTGGCCGATGCCGCCGCAACATTCTGGCTACCTTCTTCATCGGTTCAATCTTTGAGCGCATGGTCTTGGTGCACCATT
>NZ_JAVVES010000151.1:0-517 GCF_032250955.1 Sulfuriflexus sp.
CTAAGCTGCCTGTGCGGCAGTGAACAGAGCGTTTAAGCTTGCTTGGCGCTGAGGTTTTTTCTAAGCTGCCTGTGCGGCAGTGAACGGCGCACGTAGGAAAGGAATTGAAAGAGAATATTTCTAAGCTGCCTGTGCGGCAGTGAACTTATGTTAGCTCACGTTCTTATTATTCTGGTTTTTCTAAGCTGCCTGTGCGGCAGTGAACTTCATATTAGTTCCTTATTTTTATGCCATTCATTTCTAAGCTGCCTGTGCGGCAGTGAACTTTTAATTATAGCAGTAGCCCTAGCTTTTAAATTTCTAAGCTGCCTGTGCGGCAGTGAACTACAGCCAATGACCGAATGACGCCCGTCTTTTTTTCTAAGCTGCCTGTGCGGCAGTGAACGGTCATATAAACTGCGGTCACTTTGGATCATCTTTCTAAGCTGCCTGTGCGGCAGTGAACAACCCGTTTTTGCGTGAAGGTAAGTTACTTACTTTCTAAGCTGCCTGTGCGGCAGTGAACGTAAGCAGCAAT
>NZ_JAVVES010000152.1:0-516 GCF_032250955.1 Sulfuriflexus sp.
TGTTTCACTATAACACAAAAAAGTATTCAATCAATGATTTTTATTATCTATAATATCATTAGACAATTATTCCTTGATTTTGTTTTAACTATGTAATATTATGTTGTACCTGTAGTTTTATTTTAAACACAGCTTATAACTACTAATCATATTTCTTAAGGATGGGTGGCTGAGTGGTCGAAAGCTCTGGTCTTGAAAACCAGCGTACGGGCAACCGTACCGGGGGTTCGAATCCCTCCCCATCCGCCATTAATCCTAGCAACTTTTCTTTATAATATATTAATCCGATAATTTTTCCAAATATGGCTTCCAACTTAATTTTAGCAATTCAAAACGCTCATGTAACTTTTGGTCAAAAGCCTCTTTTTGAAGACTTGTCGTTTAATATTCACGAAGGAGACAAAATCTGTTTAATCGGAAAAAATGGTGCTGGAAAAACGACACTTATGCATATGATTACAGGTGATATTTCACTTGATGGAGGAAAAAGAATACAGGTTCCAAACCTAACAATTG
>NZ_JAVVES010000153.1:0-503 GCF_032250955.1 Sulfuriflexus sp.
GATCCAATAGTAGTACCAATCTATCCACCTGACCTTTTTATATTTAGCCGATTTCTTCATCGTCCGATCCCCGTGGTATCCGGCCTTTCCGGGAAAAATAGTCGATCAAACAATGATGGCTCTTGCAACGCTTTTACCGTCGTTTCCAGCCCCGCATTTAGAGGACCAATTACATTTTCAGTCAATAGTCTGGTTACCCCTTCAGTGCCACCCACAGCCCCAAACGCGATACCGCCACCAACACCGATCGGGCCACCAACTGCCGAAAAGGAAAGTATTACAGCGACATCAGACGATGTATACGCGAGAGCACCATCGATGCCTCCAAGCTGGTCTGCTTTGGAAAAATTATCGACCGCTGCAAATACTATTGAGAAACCTGTAGTGGTTCTCCCGATTCTACTTGCTACATTCTTGATGGTCTTGGAACTTATCGTCCCCGCCTTGATGCTATCCACGTCACCCGTAACCGGCGTGACCAGTATGAACTTGGGATCGATTTT
>NZ_JAVVES010000154.1:0-501 GCF_032250955.1 Sulfuriflexus sp.
GGCGCCTGGCAGGATGTCCTCGCGTCCCTGCAAAACTTGAGTTTCGACGACATCATCGCCATTTTGCGCCAGGTGGTCGGTGTACTGCAAAACCTCGAGGGGACCGCCGAGGTGTTCGACTTCAAGATCCCGGTCATCGATCGCAGCATCGGCGACCTGGTCGACCTCTCCGGCGATTTCCTCAAGTTCGTGCAGGATCTCAGTGCCGACCCGGCCGGTTCCCTGCAAGCTCTTGAAGTCCGTCTGCGCACCCTGCTCGGCCTGCCGGCCAGCGGCCCGGCGATCCTCTCCATCGATACCGCCGAGGGGACCCTCTACTTCGACTTCGGCTTTGCCTCCGAGGTCACTACCACCCGGCCGTTCAACCTCGACCTGGCCGATCTCAACCTGGGGATTTTCTCGCAACTGGTCGGCTTGAGCGCCTCCGGCAATCTCGGTGTGCAGGCCGGTATCGAGCTGGCCCTGAAACTCGGCCTCGACCTGCTCGGCGACGACCGCGGG
>NZ_JAVVES010000155.1:0-500 GCF_032250955.1 Sulfuriflexus sp.
GGTGGAGTCTGGACAAACGAGGAGCTGATTCCGAGTAACCTTGATATTACGCCTGAACTCCTCGGGTTGCCTGATGACACTCTCAAATGGTGGGGGACAACCACAGTTGGGGCGACCACAGATAGTGGCGAGACGGTTGATGAAATCCGCCGCCGCAACCTGCTTCGCTACCTTCATGGGTTCGATTCTTTGAACGTAGGTGGCGATTCTTCGGTCTACGATCCCCGGCACTGGATCATGGGCGATGTTCTGCACTCTCGCCCGGTGGTGTTCAACTACACCGAGTACCAGCCCGCCGCCGAAAGTGTCTGTCCGGAATCTGCAGATGGTGGTGATTACAACAGTTCGGTGATTTTCGTCGGTGCCAATGACGGCATGCTGCATGCTTTTCGCGATTGCGACGGCAAAGAACTTTGGGGCTTTGTTCCGGATAATGTATTGGCAAACCTCAAGTACTTGCCGGAAACGAAGCATACATCCTACGTCGATTCGCCGCCTTC
>NZ_JAVVES010000015.1:0-49406 GCF_032250955.1 Sulfuriflexus sp.
CGCGGCCCGTTGTTCCACCAAATCACCACGCCCACGCGACTCCGACCCCCTATCCTCAGCCCCTTTAACAAAATACCCACCACAAAGAAAGTCTGGATAATGACGTGAAAATTTGGCCTAATCAGGGTCGTTAAACAAGGGCGAAATATTCTAGTTGCACGGACAAAACGGCTCTGACCTGAAATACATCAAAAAAAACCATAACGGATATACGTTTTCATGCTATCGCTATCACGTCGAACATGGCGCGCCTGCCATGTCTTTACCTTGCTGGGTCTGGCCTGGTCGGGATTACAGGCAGCCACTGACAAACCGCTCATCACCGAAGACGACCTGTATAGCGAACTCCCCTTCACGCTGACAGCCACCCGACTTTCCCAGACGGCCAAAGACAGCCCGGTATCGATTACCGTCATTGACCGGGAAATGCTCGAGGCCTATGACGCGCAGGAATTTATCGATGTCCTGCGGCTCGTGCCCGGCTTTCAGGTCGTGCACCCCAGTAGTCACCGCGTCAGCACGACCTACCACGGGCTCGGCGCTGAATATTCGCAACGCATGCAGATACTGGTTGACGGCCGCTCGGTCTATTCGCCTATGTTCGGGAATGTGCAATGGATGGATTTACCACTCGAGGTTGAGGATATTGAGCGCATCGAGGTGATTCGTGGCCCGAACGCGGCCAGCTACGGGGCTAATGCCTTTAATGCTATTGTGAACATCATTACCCGTCACCCCGTGGATACACAGGGCAGTTTTTTCAAGGTGGTGAATGGCGCACGCGACACGCAACGCTATATGGCGCGCTTCGGTGAGCGCACCGACAATCTCGATTATCGCTTCAGCCTGAGCCATCGTGGCGACGGGGGCTTTGACAGTGATGAATTCCCCGACGATAAGCGCATCAGCAGTCTCAGTTTTCGAGGTGACTACCAGGCCGATCTCGATGACAGCTTTCAGTTTCAATTTGGCATTAGTGAATCGGAATACCAGGAAGGCAGTACTGACCCGGAAGACACCCTCGATGAGCCACTACGTGACGTTAATACGCAGACCAGTTTCCAGTTATTCAAATGGCAACGCCAGCTAGACGTCAACGAAGCCTTCAGCCTGCAGTTTTCGCATAACTACCAGCACGTCAAGGACAATTCTTTCACCGCCCCGATGAACGAGATCGTTGGCTTTGACCTGGCTGGCGCCATTACCGCGAATACCGGCGTACCCACTGCCAATGAACAACTGGCGCTGCATTACGGGTTTCTGACCCATCGTTATGACCTGGAATTCCAGCATACACTCGAGCCTTACCGTAACCTGAGACTCGTCTGGGGCGCCGGCGCCCGTCTGGACCAGGTCGGATCAAAGGGCTATTTCGATCGTGCCAGCGACCGGGATTATTTTAACAATCGCACTTACCGTTTATTTGCACACAGTGAATGGCGCCCGTCAAAAGCATGGACCATCAATGCCGGGGTGATGGTGGAGAACAATGACCTTACCGGCACGGACCTGTCCCCGCGCCTGTCAGTCAATCATCATTTCACCGACCAGCATACCCTGCGGGCCAGCTACTCGAAGGCCCTGCGCACGCCGACCATCTTCGAAGAATATGCCGATGCGGTTATTAAACTGAGCGACGGTCGCGAACTGGATCAATTGTATACCAACAGCAACGGCCTGCAGCCTGAGAAAATCACCTCACTGGAACTGGCCTACATCGGCCATTATCCGCAGTTCGGTATTGATGTTGACGTCAAGCTCTTCTACGACCGCATTCGCAATACCCTGAATGAGCTGGAAGATGAGGCCTACAATGATCCCCTTAACGACCTGGTCGGTGCCAACGTCTCCAACCGTGTATTTATTTTTCAGAATGAAGGCTATACCAACCTGAAGGGACTCGAGGCCCAGCTGCGCTATGACCTGGGACGGGGCACCCGCATTCACCTGGGTTACACCCTGCTCGATGTTGAAGGCCGCCGCCAGAGTGACATCAATGATGAAGGGATCATTGGCAATTCAAGCTACAGGGATTACGAATTCGAGGCACCGCGTACCATCGGCACACTCCAGCTGATTCAGGATATTGATCATGACCTGCGCGGCAGTGTCGCCTTTCACCGTTACAGCCGCTACCGCTTTGCTGGTGGCAATGGAACCGGTGACTTTAAAATCCTCAACTGGCGCCTGGCAAAATCATTTCGTTCCGGCGATACAAAAGCAAAGGTCGCGATGACGTTCCAGAATATGCTAGATGAGTTTTTCGATTATGAACGCGAACAGCCATTTGAGAGCAGGGTGTATTTATCCCTGGAACTGGGCTTTTAGACAGGTCGCGACGCGCGCTGCAACAGCCGCATAAAAAAAGCTGGCCCGCCCGTGACAGACCAGCCCGAACTGGTGCCGGAAAGAGGAATCGAACCTCCGACCCCTTCATTACGAGTGAAGTGCTCTACCGACTGAGCTATTCCGGCAATGGAAACGTGCCGGGCATTATACATAAAACTTCTGGCGACTGAACTATATAGCGGCAGGCGGGGGATCAGGCAGACGGATTATGCCGGTTACGGATGCGCACAATAATATCGACGCCGTCCACCTCGGTGCCTTCCGGCAAGGCCGGCAATTCACCCAGCAGCAGTTGATCCGGCTGGATGTCACTCAGTGTGCCGCTATCCACATTGAAGAAGTGATGGTGATGACAGGTGTTCGAGTCATAGAAGGCGCGAGACGGATCAACAATCACTTCACGTAACAAGCCCTTGCTCGCAAACAGGCCCAGGGTGTTATAGATGGTCGCCTTGGAAACACTGGTCGCGCCACGGTTCACCTGCTGCATGACCTGATCGGCAGACAAGTGCTGGTCTTGCGACAGCATGATCTGCGCGACCTCGATACGCTGGCGGGTCGGATAAATTCCGTGTGCCTGCAGGCGTTCGACGATTTGTTCATGGTCAGGTGTTTTCAGCATAAATTAGAGTATATGTCCTGGCCGGGGGCAGATCCAAGGGATTCACCGCGAATTTTCTCCATTTTCACCCTGAATTCACACACCTGGCAGGGAGATAGGCAGCCGGGGCTACCTCGGGCGGCAGCCCCAGCAAGGTTGCCGCCAGTAAGGCGGCTGAAGCGGGACCAAGCACGACACCATTGCGATAATGCCCGGCATTGACGTAAAGGTTTGATATTTCTGGATGTCTACCAATAAACGGGGTGCCATCCGGCGACCCCGGGCGCAGGCCCGCCCAATGCTTTTCTACCGGGAAATGGGCCAGCGCCGGGACTATCTCCAGGGCCGAGGCCACCAGCTCCTCACGTGCAATGGCGGTAATCTGCTTGTCAAAACCGACATGCTCAAGGGTGCTTCCGACCAGGACCCGCCCGTCACGACGCGGGATGACATAGCGATCCTTATAGAGCAGGATCCGCTTCACCGTGCCCGGCTCGGTCCGGAACAACAGCATCTGGCCACGCACCGGGCTAACCGGCAATGTCAGGCCCAGCGGCGCCAGCAGGTTCGCGCTCCATGCCCCGCCTGCGATCACGATATGCCCGGCGGCGAAGCGTTCGCCCTGTTTTGTCTGCACGGCCGTTGCCCGGCCAGCTTCATTGAGAATAGCCACCACCTCGCAGTCCTGGCGGATATCTGCGCCGAGCGCCAGCAGACTGGCACGCAGAGCCTGCACCAGGCGCGGGTTCCTGACCTGGGCCACCTCGGGCAAAAATACCGCCTCCCCGCTTCCGCTTACCTGCTCGCCCAGTTCCGGGGCACAGCCTGTCACCTCGTCCGCCGCCAGCACCTGCAGATTTACCTCGAAGCGTGCCGCCCACGCCCGCGCCGCGTCAATATCCTCGCAAGCCGCCATGAGCAAGCCACTTTGTGTCCACTCGGCATCCCCGCCGCCCTCTTCGCACAACGCGTCAACAAGCGCCGGGTAGACTCGCTGGCTGGCACGGGCCAGAACAGACACGGCATCCGGATAACGCCACGGGTAGAGCGGTGACAGGATCCCGCCGCCGGCCCAGGACGACTCGCGGCCGGTCTCACCTCGCTCGAGGAGTTGCACCGACAGGCCGCCCCGCAACAACTCACGCGCCGTGAGCATGCCGATAAGGCCACCGCCGATAATGATGCAATCCGGGGTTCTGGACATAATAATTAGGGAACCGAAAAATGGCCTCTTGAGTGGGTGATTTCCGTTGGCTGGTCTATATTAAAAACATAATTATACCTGACTCCGAGCGACTTGACCGCTTATCCGGGCATCTGACCGCTTGGTCGGAATCAGGCAGACAAGCCGCCCATCACTTGCTAAATATATGCTTATGAAAAACTTACGCGGATTCACCCTTATTGAATTGATGATCACGATAGCCATCGCGGCGATCCTGTTATCCATCGCCGTGCCCAGTTTCACTGCCATGTTCAGAAATAACCGTATTACAACCCAGGCCAATGAGTTTATTACCACCGTCAACCTGGCGCGTAGCGAGGCCATTCGCCGCGGCACATCCATAACGATCAGTTCTACCAGCGGCACCAATGCCTGGGAGGGTGGATGGTCTATGACCTCTAATGGCAGCACACTACGCCAGACCGCTGCCCTGCCAGGGGGAAATACCCTGACCGCCTCTGGTGCAGCCTCCACCTTCACATTTGACTCGCTCGGCAGGGCCTCGAACCTGAACCAGGATGCCAGTGCCAGCGATGAAAGAACCCTCACACTCTGTAACAGCGGCACGACTACCGGTCGGGAGATCAAGATACTATTTACCGGCCGTCCTACAATTAAAACCATTACCACATGCCCATGATTATGATGCCCTCAAAACCTTACTCGCGTGGTTTTACCCTGGTCGAAGTGCTGGTCGCTGTTTTCGTGCTGGCCATTGGCCTGCTTGGCCTCGCCGGTTTGCAGGCAAAGAGCCTGCAATTTAACTACAGCGCTTACCAGCGTTCACAGGCCACCATCCTTGCCTACGACATCATCGACCGCATGCGGGCCAACCTCGGTGAAGCACAAGCTGGCAATTACGACATCACCGACACTGCAGGACCACCGAGTAGCACCAACTGTCAGACCAACTCTGCAACCTGTGGTGCCAGCACCATGGCCAGTTTTGACCTTAGCCAGTGGAAATGCGCACTCGGCACTTACGATGCAAATACCGCCTGTACTACTTTTGGTATTAAAGGCGCGCTCCTCGAAGGTGTTGGCAGCGTTGTAACCAACGCCGGTGTTGTCACCGTAACGGTTAAATGGGCAGATGACCGCACAAAGGAAAGCACGGACAACGCCCGTAAAACATCATTTACCGTGAGTACAGCGCTATGAGTATGTCCAATAAACAACAGGGTTTTACGCTTATTGAGCTCATGATAGCTGTTACCCTCAGCCTGCTTCTGCTCACCGGTGTGATCCAGATATTCCTCAGCAGCAAACAAAGCTATCGCACGGCAGAAAGCCTGTCACGCACGCAGGAAAATTCCCGTTACGCCATAGATGCCTTATCCAGAGACCTGCGTTCGGCCGGCTTTCAACCCTGCAAGAAAACCGGCCTGCTGGCCAATGTGGTCAACGGTGCCCCATCCAGTCTTAATTTCTTCGGCGCACCGCTGGTAGGCTATGATGGTAGTAATGGCACCTTTGATAGCGACTTCCCTGCCGTCGGCACGACGGCCGGAGCGCGGGTTGCCGGTGCCGATGCCGTTCGCATCATCCGCGGTGGAGGCACCGGCTTCAGTGTAGACATCCACAACGCCACCTCTGCACAGTTCAAGCTGGTCGGTGGCACACATAATTTCGTAGACGGTGATATCGTACTGGTCTGTGACAGTGAAAATTCCTCGATCCTGCAAATCACCAACGCCAACCAGACCAATGTCACCATCGTCCATAATAACGGTACCGGTACCCCGGGTAACTGCACCAAGGGCCTGGGTTTTCCTGTCCCCAGCCCTTGCACCGCAAACGGCACCGCGAAAACATACGGCCCCGGTTCACAGATCGTCAGCATCGAGTCCTTCATCTATTACCTCGGCATCAGCGCCTCCGGCAATGCTAATTCTCTCTATCGCAAGCGGCTAATTAATAGTGCTGGCACACCCACCCTCGGCAATGCCGAGGAACTGGTTGAAGGCATCGAGAGTCTGCAAATCGTCTACGGTGTAGCACCAGACCCCGTCAGCCCCGCGCAGCGTTATGTCACCGCCGACCAACTAACCGGCGCCACTACAGCGGAGACCGAGGCCAATTGGCAGAATGTGGTCAGCGTACGCATTGGCCTGCTCATGGTCACGCCGGACGAAATCAGCGCCAAGGATGACACCAGCACTTACAATGTCGTCGGGACTGATATCGCCAGCAGCGGCTCTGGTCTAACCTATAGCTCTGATCGCCGTCAACGTTACATCTTTACTTCCACGGTAAAGCTGCGTAACCGGGGGACTTTATAAATGTCTATGATGCCTACAGCCCCAGCCCGACAACAGCAAGGCGCGGTATTGATCATCAGCATGATCATCCTCCTGCTGCTCACCATACTGGGTGTAACCAGCATGCAGGGCACGAATCTGGAAGAGCGTATGGCCGGTAATATGCGAGACCGCCATGTCGCCTTCGAGTCGGCCGAGGCCACCCTCGCCG
Source organism: Sulfuriflexus sp. (assembly GCF_032250955.1). Classification (NCBI taxonomy): domain Bacteria; kingdom Pseudomonadati; phylum Pseudomonadota; class Gammaproteobacteria; order Chromatiales; family Granulosicoccaceae; genus Sulfuriflexus; species Sulfuriflexus sp. The sequence continues at coordinate 6,648 of NZ_JAVVES010000015.1, forward strand.
AGGCCGAGGCCTTCCTCGACACCATCGCTGTCACCAGCGCCTTCCGCGACAATACGGCCGGACTTTATGATGGCACCTACCTTGACCTGTGGAAAACCGTTGATTGGGCAGATGCAACTAAATACCGTAGCGCCGCCAATATTACGACCAGCCACGGGGTAAGCACCGCACCAAAGTACATTATTGAATATATTTCCGAGCCGAGTTCCACGTCTGAATCAAAGACCAATCTGGATAACTATGGTGGCACTTCAGCCGGCGGGGGTGTTGCCCTGTTCCGCATAACAGTACGTGGCACTGGAGGTTCAGATAACAGTGTGGTCTTTCTGCAAACCGTCTACGGTGTTAGCGGTGTAACCGGTAGTAATAACCTGTAATGAAACAGAATATACGCAACTTTAAGAAAGACGGGAGCACAATGATGAGTTTCCTCCACATGCAAAGACCTCATAAACTATTTTCTGGTACAACGGCCGCTCTGCTAGTCATATCTAGCACGCAACTAGCCGCGGGCAACCTGGATATTGCAAATAATGCCTTGGAAATTTCCACCGGTGTTGAACCAAATATTATGCTGCTTGCCGATGACTCCGGCAGTATGGACCTCGGCCTCGTGACCACGGAAGCACGCGGAGAGTTACATCTACCCGAAGGCAGTAGCTCCACGAGTAATGCCTATAAATATACACACCCCGCTCCCGGTGCGACCGGCGATTACCCCGCGCCCAACCGTGGTTCTTTCGGCCGCGACAATGTCGTGCCAACTCAGGAGTTTCTTGCCGCCGAAGGTATTGCAGCACCGCAAGGTGGAGTCTGGCGTGCCTGGAATCATAATTACAACAAGATTTATTATAACCCGGATGTCGAATACACTCCGTGGGAAGGCCAAGATGTTAATGGCGCTAAATATACCGACGTTAATGTTAACAATGCCCCCTATAACCCGTATCGCCCCAGTGATGGCGGCCTCGACCTCACCGCTAGCATCAGCTATGACACGGATTGTAAACTTACCGACTGCTTAAACGATGATGACCTCGACGGTACCATTACCGTCACCGGTTTTTACCCTGCCCGCTACTATACCTGGACAGATACCGATGCCGATAGCGTAGTCGATGCTGATGACGCTCACACGCTTATTGAAATCAGGTCTAGCAATTTTCCAAAGAACCGCGCGGGCACGCGTACGGATTGCGGCGGAAATGGTGATGCCGCTTCCACAACATCCTGTAGCTATGCCAATGAAATACAAAACTTCGCCAACTGGTTCAGTTATTTCCGGAAACGTGACCTAACCGCAAAGAGCGCCTTCAGCAAGGTCATCGAACCCACCACCAGCGCACGCATTGGCTTTGCCACCATCAACAACAATGCCACTAACCGCATTAAAGCTGAATCGATGAATGTATCCATCAACAGTGGCAACAAGCTGGCCCTGATTGACGAGATCTTTTCTACCATTCCCAATGGTAGTACACCATTACGCCAGAACCTCCGCGATGTCGGCCGCTATTTCGAGTGTGTTACCGGCAACATCTTTGGCCTGTCGGCCGAATCACCCGCCGAAGATCCCGAGGACCCATCAACAGCCAATAACTGCCCGATATTCAAGGCCCCAGCCGGTAGCTGCCAGCAAAACTACACGGTCCTGATGACTGATGGTGACTGGAACGGGAGTTCCCCTTCTGTCAACAATACCGACGGAGGCACATCCAACAGTGACTTTGATGGTGGCTCCTTTGCCGATACCAGCAGTGACACCCTCGCCGACGTCGCCATGCATTATTATGAACGCGACCTGCATAGCGGTACTGGCAGTCTGGACAATAACGTACCGACCACTGCCCGCGACCGGAACCTCTACCGTGGCAGCACCGACCCGTTCGAGAGCATGCACCAACACATGGCCACCTACACAATAGGTTTCGGCGTTAACGGCACACTGACTGCCAACCCGACCGATGCCAACACAGCCTTTAGCTGGCCGGATCCCACTGATGGTGCGGCAGAAAAGATCGATGACCTGCGCCATGCCGCCTGGAATGGACGCGGGCAATTTTTAAGCGCCAGTGACCCGGGCACACTGACCTCCTCCCTCGAGGATATTTTTAGTGAGATTACAGCAGGTACCGGCGCGGCTTCTTCCGTGGCCTTCAATACCCAGAACCTGGAGAGTGGTGCACTGGTGTTCCGTGCCTTCTTTGATACCAACACGAATACCGGCAGCCTGATTGCGCAGGATGTGAGTATCACCGGCCAAATATCATCTTCGGTACGCTGGAATGCTGCAGAGGAACTTGATAGTAAAACGAGTGCCAGTTCGGATAGCCGCGAAATCATCACCTACGATGACCTGGCAACTACACCTGCCGGCATCCCGTTCCAATGGTCAGATCTGAATGCCACCCAGCAAGGCCAGCTCAATACACCTGTTGCCGGTAGCACTCCTCCTGACCCATTGGGCGAGGAGCGTCTTGAATACCTGCGTGGCCAGAGTGAGAAAGAAGCCGGCAAGAAACCAGCCACTAATGAAAATTTCCGTGACCGCCCGCTTGTTGGAGGAAAACTCGGTGACATTGTCCATTCCACGCCGGTCTTTGTCGGTGAGCCCCCCTTTAGTAATCGGGATCAGGCCCCCTTCCCTATCACAACAGCGGATCTATACAGCGCTTTTGAGGACAGCTATAGAAACAGACGCGAAATGGTCTATATCGGTGCCAATGACGGCATGCTGCACGGCTTTGATGCCAATGACGGTGAAGAGGTCTTTGCCTATGTGCCAAATATCGGCTTTGACCAGTTATCCAAGCTGACAGACCCCAACTATAACCACCGTTATTTTGTCGACCTGTCACCTGCCGTTAATGATGTTTATGCAAATCTCGGTGGAGGTGCCAAATGGAATACTGTGTTGGTAGGTGGCCGCGGTGCGGGGGGGCCGGGCTTTTTTGCCCTTGATATCACTGACCCGACCGAACTTGATACCGAAGCAGAAGCTGCTGACAAGGTTCTGTGGGAATTCACCCAGGCCGATGATTCAAATCTTGGTACTCCGATCACAGAACCATCCATCGTCATGACCAATATTAGCAGTGGTGGGCAACGTCGCTGGGCAGCGATCTTTGGTAATGGCTATAACAGCGCCAGCACTGACGGCAATGCCGAACTCTTTATCGTCTTTCTGGATGGTGGTGTAGATGGCGATTGGACCGATACGGGTGACTACATAAAGATCAGTACTGGCAACGGTAAGGCGCAAAGCGCCGATACCACGACACCCAACAGCCTCGGTGGCGTGCGCAGTATCGACACCGATCAAGATGGCAGTGTGGATGTCGTTTATGCCGGTGACCTGCAGGGCAATGTCTACCGCTTCGACCTGAGCGCTACTACAACCTCCAGCTGGAATATGCAGACTTTATTTACAGCCAAATATGGCAGTGACTCCGGTCCTGTTCAACCCATCACGAACCGGCCAATTGTTGTCAAGCATCCAACGGAAGCCGGTTACCTGGTCATCGTCGGAACGGGGAGCTACTTTACCACCGATGATATATCGGATACATCAATTCAATCCATCTACGGCCTATGGGATGACTTCAGTGCAGCATCAGACAGCATCAGCACCAACAAAGTCGTCAGCCACGATCGCTTGGTGGAACAAAGCTTCACCAATCAGGCTACGACAATCAGTGGCTTTACCGTACGCACCCTGACCAATAATACAATCTCACAATGGGGCCACACCGGTGGCACAGTGAAAAAAGAAGGCTGGGTCATTAATCTTGATGTACCACCTGCAGGCGGTACTGGAGTTGAATTCCCTGGAGAACGTGCCGTGCGAAACTTCATTCTACGAGGAGGGTTATTGTTTGTTAATACCGTTATACCCAAGAGCAGTTCTGCCTGCACCGTAGGCCCGGGGGGATTTGAACTTGGCTTTAATCCTATAAATGGTGGTTCCGGGTCCGATATTGTCTTTGACTTAAATAATGACGGCAATTTCAATGAAAGCGATAATGTCAGTGGCGCTGACGGGGATGCCAATATTGTTACGGGTATACGATTTGATGAATCCACTCCTACTGACTCATCATTCATCGGTAACCGTAAGGTTACCCAGACCAGTGATAAGTCTATCCGTAGTGTCGGCACCAATACCGGCAATGACAATGCTGTCGGACGTAACTCATGGCGTGAGCTTGATCTCTAAACACCAGAGGAATATGAATATGCGCACTACAAAATTATTTATCGTCCAGCTATTGGCTATTGCGATGCTGCCGGGTATGAACGGTAGTTATGTGCTTGCTGACGAACAGGGGAACTCTGCTCCGAGCTATTACCCATCTGATTTTCAGAAAAAAGGTATAGTTCGAACTATCAATGCTGGCCAGAAACAGCTAATTATTGATGGGCTAAGCTATCATTATCAGGTAGATCTTCAGGTTCATAGTCCAACACAAAAATATGGAACCGTCTATAGCTTAAAAGAAGGGCAAATAATAGGTTTTAGTTATAAGGAAGACCTAAATGGTAAGCGTATAATAACTGAAATCTGGGTGATACCAAACACTGAATACCAAGGTGGCTAATATTTAGGAAAGGTTAAAAAATTATGAAAAAACAAATTGGCTTCACCCTTATCGAGCTCATGATCACCGTAGCCATCGTCTCTATTCTGGCGGCCATTGCCATCCCTGCTTATCAGGATCAGGTAGTCAAGACACGTCGTACAGATGGTAAGGCCGGATTAACCAATGCAGCCCAGGCACTTGAACGCTGCTTTAGTCAGAATGGTAAATACACCACCTGTACAGGCCATGGCAATGGGACCTCGATAGACTCCGAGGAGAGCTGGTACAAAATAGGTATCGCCACAACAGCAAGCACTTATACCTTAACTGCCACACCGCAGGGCGCACAGGCGACCAAAGATACCAAATGTAAAAACCTGACACTGACAGAGACTGGGCTTAAGGGTAAAAGTGGCACCGGAACGGTTGCTGAGTGCTGGTAAGAGAGAAATTATTTTTGTAATACCTTCGGCAGGGTAAAGGTCACATTCTCTGCCTCACCTTCAGCCTCGGTGGCAGTCTCTGCACCGAGGCTTTTTAATTTCTCAATCACCTGTTGCACAAGGATTTCTGGTGCCGAGGCACCTGCAGTGACACCGATATTACTGACATTTTCAAACCAGCCAGTTTGGATATCATCTGGCCCATCAATCAAGTAGGCACGCACATTATTCTTTTCCGCAATCTCGCGCAGACGATTCGAGTTTGAACTGTTCGGCGAACCGACCACGAGCATGGCCTGGCATTCCCTGGCCAGTCGCTTGACGGCGTCCTGGCGGTTCTGCGTGGCGTAACAGATATCATCTTTCTTCGGCCCGACGATATTCGGGAAGCGTTCACGCAAGGCCTCAATGACGCGCTGCGTATCATCCATGGACAGGGTGGTCTGGGTCACGAAGGCGAGCCTGTCTTCATCATGCACTACCAGGCCGGCGACATCTTCCGGCGTCTCGACCAGGTGCATGGTGCCATTCTGTTTTTCGATCTGGCCCATGGTGCCCTCGACCTCCGGGTGACCGGCATGGCCAATGAGGATACAGTCACGTTCGGCCTGTACATGGCGCACGACTTCCATGTGCACCTTTGTGACCAGAGGACAGGTGGCATCGAACACGCTCAGGCGACGCCGGTCGGCCTCGGCGCGCACGGCTTTGGCAACACCGTGAGCACTGAAGATCACCGTGGCCCCATCCGGCACCTCGTCAAGTTCATCCACGAAAACGGCACCTTTGTCACGCAGGTCGGAGACGACAAAACGATTATGCACAACCTCATGCCGCACATAAATAGGCGCGCCAAACAGCTCGATGGCACGCTCGACGATCTCGATGGCCCGATCGACCCCGGCGCAGAAACCGCGTGGATTGGCCAGCATTACCTGCATCGTCATTACTTGCCCCCGGCCTGTTCACCGACAGCCAGCACCTCGACATCAAAGGTGATGCTGTGCCCGGCCAGTGGATGGTTAAAATCGACCACCACGAGGTTTTCATCCGGTAACTCCAGGATCTTGCCGGGTATCTCTTCACCGGATGGCGTCGTGAAGCCGATAATCAGGTTCGGCTCCAGTTCCATTTCGGCAGGAAACTTGTCACGGCTCATCAGGTGTACATTGGTCTCGTCAGCAAAGCCAAACGCCTCTCGCGGGTCGAGCTGCACGCACTGGCGATCACCGGCACGCAGGCCGATGAGCGCAGCCTCCAGGCCCTCGATCAGTGAACCATCACCCATGGTGAAGCGCAGTGGGTCAGTACCCTCGGTCGACTCAATCACGGTGCCATCTTCAAGCGCCAGCGTGTAATCGATCAATACATTGCTGCCCGCTGCTATTTTTTCTTTATTGTCAGTCATAAATACAAAACCTTTTGACAGGACTAACCTTAATGGCTTTCGGTAGGTCGGCTTAGGAATCGAAGATGACGTAAGCCGACATAGCCAGGCTATCTTATGCGTCGGATTACGCGCCTTCGCGCTAATCCGACCTACATGTTAAAACTTTTGACAGGATTAACAGGATGCTTAAGAGATGAACCTGTGGCATAAGCAACATCATGTTAATCCTGTCAATCCTATCTATTCATTTTTTCAAAAAATACGTCGGGGTAACCGCCTGATTACCTCGCCTTTACTCCTGAACCAATACAAAATTACTATTTAGACCCTTGTTAACCCTGTCCCGGTTCTTTCTTCAAACCAGATAACCCGTCGATAATCAGAATCACGGCACCCACCGTGATGGCGGCATCGGCAATGTTGAACGCTGGCCAATAATAGCTTTTGTAATACCACTGGATAAAATCGATCACGTAGCCATGGTAGATGCGGTCAATCACGTTGCCAATGGCCCCGCCAAGAATCAGTGACAATGCCGCTGCCAGCCAGGTCTGCCGCGCATCGAGTCTTTTCAGCCATGAGACAATAATCACCGCGACTACCGCAGCGAGGCTGATGAAGAACCAGCGCTGCCAGCCACCGGCGTCGCTCAGGAAGCTGAACGCCGCGCCCGTGTTATGGGCGAGGTACCAGTTGAATGAAGGCATCACCGACACCGGCACATGAAACTGTAACTGCGTACTGGCCAGGTACTTTGTAACCTGGTCGAGGACGATCACGATTCCCGAGAGCCATAACCACTTAAGCATTATTTATCACCATAATTTAGCGCAGAGTTCGCAAAGAGAATTCTGAATTCCCTTGTGCTCAAAAAAAGGCGATATACACAATCTATCAGTTCCTCTGCGTTCTTTGCGTCTTTGCGTCTCTGCGTTGGGCTTTTACGCAAAGCGACGACTCTCACCATCACCTTCGACATTCTCCACGCAACGACCACACAGCTCCGGGTGTTCATCATGACTGCCCACATCCTCACGATGGTGCCAGCAACGCGCGCATTTCTCATGTGCTGATGCCGACACGGAAACCCACAACTCATCACCACTGCTCAGCGTATAGTGCCGGGCCTCGGCCGGTGGATTTCCTGCGAGGTAGGTGCGTGCCGCGGAGGTAATCAGGACAAAACGCAGCTCGTCTTCGAGGGCATTCAGTTTATCCAGTATTTCGCTACCACAATACAGGCCGACCTCGGCATCCAGGCCGGAACCGATTACCCCGGCCTTACGCGCGGCTTCCAGTTCCTTGTTCACACAATCCCGGACTTCACTGATCTGTTCCCAGTATGCCAGTCCCATTCCGGCACTTAATGGCATCGGCGACAGATCGTACCAGGTCTCGAAGTAAATCGATTCACTACGCTCACCCGGGATATGTTGCCAGATCTCCTCGGCGGTAAAGGTCAGGACCGGCGCAAACCAGCGCGCCAGTGCCTCGATGATATGGTACATCGCCGTCTGCGCGGAACGGCGGGCAATGCTATCCGCCTGGGTCGTGTACTGGCGATCCTTGATAATATCGAGATAGAAACCACCCATGTCCACGGCACAGAAGTTATGCACCAGCTGGTAAATGCGGTGGAATTCGTAACTCTCGTAAGCAGCCAGCACTTGTGTCTGCACTTGTGCGGCACGCATGACCGCCCACTGGTCAAGGGCAAGCATGTCGGCTGGCTCGAGTATATGCTCGGCCGGTTCAAAACCGTGCAGGTTCGAGAGCAGGAAGCGCGAGGTATTGCGCAGCCGCCGGTACGTGTCCGCCGAACGCTTCAGGATCTCATCGGAGACACTCATCTCCTTGCTGTAATCGGTCGCCGCGACCCACAGGCGCAGGATGTCGGCACCGAGTGTCTTGATAACCTTCTGCGGGGCAACCGTGTTGCCCTTCGACTTGGACATTTTGTGGCCCCTGGCGTCGACAGTAAAACCATGCGTCAAAACCGCCTTGTAAGGTGCCTGACCGCGCATAGCCACGGCAGACAACAAGGACGACTGGAACCAGCCGCGGTGCTGATCGGAACCTTCCAGGTATAAATCGGCCGGGCAGGCCAGCTCATCACGCCGCTCCAGAACTGCGCGGTGCGTCACGCCGGAGTCAAACCAGACATCCAGCGTATCCGTTACCTTGTCATAATCGGCAGCGGCATCACCAAGCAATTCTGCCGCTTGCATCTCGAACCAGGCATCGATGCCCTGTTCTTCAATACGCCCCGCGACTTGTTCGATCAAGGCTTGTGTATCCGGATGCAGGGCACCCGTGCTCTTGTGCACAAACAATGGAATCGGCACGCCCCAGGTGCGCTGACGCGAGATACACCAGTCCGGACGGCCCTCGACCATGCCCTCGATACGCGCCTGACCCCAGTCCGGCATCCAGCTGACCTGCTGGATCTCTGCCATGGTCTGCTGCCGCAAGCCATTCTGCGACATGCTGATGAACCACTGCGGTGTGGCGCGGAAGATAATGGGGGTCTTGTGGCGCCAGCAATGCGGGTAGCTGTGTCGCAACGCGGCATGGTGCACAAGCTTGCCATTGGTTTTCAGGGTTTCTACTACACCATCATTCGCCTTGAAGACATGCTCGCCGGCAAACAACGGTGTATCCGGCAGGAAGCAACCATTGCTGCCAACCGGGTTATCAACCTTGAGCTTGTAACGCATACCCACCACGTAGTCATCCTGGCCATGGCCAGGAGCCGTGTGTACACAGCCGGTACCGGCCTCGGTGGTCACATGCTCACCGAGGATCACCGGCACCTCGCGCGCGTAAAACGGGTGACCCAGCATCAGGCCCTCAAGGTCGCTGCCCTGGCAATAGGCGATCACGCGGTAGTCATCGATTTCGTAACGACCCATCGCATCCTTCATCAATGCCTCGGCCAGCAGGATACGCTCTGGACCTTGCGGGCCATGACATTGCACTACTGCATACTCGAGTTCAGGGTGAACCGCGACGGCCCGGTTGGCGGGCAGGGTCCAGGGTGTTGTGGTCCAGATAACCACGGATATCGGTCCCTCACCATGATGTTCGGTATGTCGGCAGCGCGTCATCAGCGCTTCTTCCTCGAGGACATTGAAACGGACATCAATCGCCGGCGAGGTCTTGTCTTCGTATTCAACCTCGGCCTCGGCCAGCGCCGAGCCACAGTCTGTACACCAGTGCACCGGCTTCACACCCTTGTGCAGGTGACCGTTATCGATAATCTTGCCGAGGCTGCGGACGATGTCGGCCTCGAAAGCATAATCCATGGTCAGGTAGGGATTGTCCCAGTCACCGATCACCCCCAGGCGCTTGAAGTCTTCGCGCTGCTTGTCGACCTGCTTGCCGGCATATTCGCGGCAGGCATTACGGAACGTGCGGGCATCGACCTTTTGCCCGGCCTTGCCGACCTTCTTCTCCACGTTCAGTTCGATAGGCAGGCCATGACAGTCCCAGCCCGGCACGTAAGGGGCATCAAAGCCTGACAGGGTGCGGGACTTGATAATGATGTCCTTGAGGATCTTGTTGACCGCATGGCCAATGTGGATCTCACCATTCGCATACGGCGGGCCGTCATGCAGGATGAACTTGTCCCGGCCGGCACAGTGCGCGCGCAGCTTGCTGTAGATATCCAGCTTTGCCCAATGCTCGAGCAGGTGCGGTTCGCGCTGTGCCAGGTTGCCCTTCATCGGAAAGGCCGTGTTTGGCAGATTGAGTGTGTGTTTGTATTCAGCCATATTGTTTTCTTTCAGCTTGGTATTTTTAGAAAAAGTATCCTCATCAGAGGAGTTAACTGGTTAACTCCCTCTCCCTCCGGGAGAGGGTTGGGGTGAGGGAGCTGTAATCAGGCGAAAGTATATCTGCTTGAGCACAGCATTAGTGTCCTCCAGTATCTCATGACTCCAAAAACGCATAACCTCATATCCCATAGATCGTAAAATATCTGTTCGCCTCGAATCGTATTTCACCTGTTCTATATGTTGTCCACCATCGGCTTCCACTATCAGCCTGGCCTCGAAAAATACGAAATCCACGATGTAAGGCTCAATTACTACCTGGCGCCGAAATTTATATCCGGCTAATCTACAATCTCGCAAATGTTTCCATAACAACATCTCAGCATCAGTCGCTTGTCGACGAAGAACCCTTGTCAACGATTTCATATTTTCCATCCCCTCTCCCTGTCCCTCTCCCTGGGGGCGAGGGGACGTATCGTTAAAGCCGTTCCATGGCCTTTGCTCTGGTACAACTAAAAACACTTACTCTCGTTGCGCAAAAAACGCCCGCGCAGCATTTGCATCTTTATCAATCTGTTTGCGCAGTTCTTCAAAGGAAGCAAACTGCTGCTCATCGCGCAGCTTGTGCACAAATTCAACACTCACGTTCCTGCCATAAATGTCGGCGTCAAAATCAAACAGGTGCACCTCGAGCAGGCTGCGCGTGCCATCCACCGTCGGGCGTGTGCCGATATTCGCCACACCCTGCACCGGCTCGCCTTCGATGCCAAACATTTCCACCGCAAACACGCCCTTTATCGGCGTGTTAGTACGGTGCAGGTGTATATTGGCGGTGGGAAACCCGATGGTCCGCCCGCGCTTGTCACCGTGCGCGACCCGCCCACACATACGGTAGGGGCGCCCCAGCAATTGTTCTGCCTGACCTATCTCGCCTGCGGCGAGGGCCTCGCGGACTCTTGTGCTGCTGACCCGCTCACCATCAATAGCAAAGGTATGCAGGTTGACGACCTGAAAACCGTGCTGCTCTCCGGCCTTGCGCAACAGCGCAAAGTCACCGCGCCGGTCTTTGCCAAAGCGGAAGTCATCCCCAACCACAAGGTAGCGGACATCCAGCCCCTTGAGCAAAACGTGCTCAATAAATTCTTCCGCTGGCTGCGCGGCAAACTCGGCATCAAATCGCAGGCAGAGCAGGCGATCCACCGCATAGCGCGCCAGGGCCCGGATCTTCTCGCGCAACCGCGTCAGACGCGCCGGGGCCTTATCCGGCGCAAAAAATTCCATCGGATAAGGCTCAAAGCTGATCACCACGGAGGGCACGCCCAGTTCCGCGGCCTTTTCCGACAACTGGCCCAGCACGGTCTGATGGCCCAGGTGCACACCGTCAAAATTGCCGATGGTCGCAACACAGCCCCGGTGCCGTGGGCGCAGATTATGATAACCGCGAATGAGTTCCATACGTGCTCAGGCCTGATGAAAGGATATATTATAAGGCATAGTCAATCTGCGTCAGCGTTGATTTTACGTGGTTCGGCGCAAAGCGGCCGGGCGCAGGCCCATAATCCAGAGTATCAGCAGATAACTGACGCCACCGCCGGCAATCCAGAGCAGCAGCTGCGTGCCCCGCTCAGACCAGCTCCAGCCCGTCCAGCGGCTCTCGTCGGCTGTGCCCAGCCAGAGCACCGCGAGCATGCCCACTAGCGCCACCCCTACCTGCAGGCCCAGGCGCCACCAGCCTGGCTGTGGCTGATAAATCGCCTGCCGGCGTAGACCGCGCCAGAGCAAACCAGCGTTCAGCCAGGCAGCCAGCCCCGTGGCCAGGGCAAGGCCGGCATGCGGCCCGGCTATGCCATAAATCACCATGGGCACGACAAATAACAGGTTCAGGCCGATATTGGCGAACATGGCCCGGATCGCGATGCCGACAGGTGTTTTCATGTCCTGCCGCGCATAGAAGGCCGGCGCGAGGATTTTGATGAGGATAAAGGCCGGCAGGCCGATCGCATAGGCCATCAGGGCCAGGGCCGCCATCTGCACATCAGTCGCGGCAAAGGCATCATATTCAAAGAGTGTTGAAATGATCGGTGCCGCGAGCATGAATAACCCCATGGTGGCAGGCAGCCCTATGACCAGCACCAGCCGCAGGGCCCAGTCCAGCGTGCGTGAAAAGGCCCGCGGGTCGGTCCCGGCATGCTCCTGGGAGAGCCTGGGCAGAATCACAGTGGCCAGCGCAATGCCAAACACACCGAGTGGAAACTCCACCATGCGATCCGCGTAATACAGCCAGGTCACGCTACCGGTGATCAGGAACGAGGCGATGATCGTGTCGATGAGCAAATTAATCTGCACCACGGATGTGCCGACAATCGCCGGCAACATCAAGCGCATGATCTTACGCACCCCGACGTGTCTGCGCCCCCAGCGCGGCCAGCGTAGCAGGCCGAGGCGGGCCAGAAACGGTAGCTGGAAGGCCAGTTGCACCAACCCGGCAATGAAGACACCCCAGGCCAGGCCGGTCACGGGTTCGGCCATCTGAGGCGCCAGCCACACCGCTGCGCCGATCATGCTCAGATTGAGCAGGATCGGCGTGAAGGCAGGCACGGCAAAACGCCCAAAACTGTTGAGTACGCCACCGGCGAGAGCCGTTAGCGAGATCAGCATCAGGTAGGGAAAGGTGATGCGTAGCATGTCCACGGTCAGGACATACTTGTCGCCGCCCTCGAGGTAGAAGCCCGGACCGAAGACGATCACCAGCCATGGTGCAGCAAGCTCGGCAAGGATAGTCAGTACTAACAAAATACCGCCCAGCGTACCGGCGGTATTCGCAATCAGCTCCTGCAGGGCGCGCCTGTCCTGTTTCGCCTTGTATTCGGCCAATACCGGCACAAAGGCCTGGGAAAAGGCGCCCTCGGCAAACAGGCGGCGAAAGAAATTCGGGATCTTGAAGGCGACGAAAAAGGCATCGGTACCGGCCTCTGCACCGAAAACCCGGGCGATGACGATATCACGCACCAGGCCAAGCACGCGCGAAAGCAGCGTATTTCCACCCACCACCGCGGTCGATTTGAGCAGGCGCTGGCTCATTCGACTGGTGACCGGGCAAATAGGCTATAACTAACTGTTTTTCTTTCTTTTTTCACGGCGCATAGCATAGCACGACAGCCGCCTGCGCCCAAACTGCCTGGCCATGGCGACAGATTTGACAAATGCGGTGAAAATCAGCATAGTTACGCGCTTTTCCAGACAGATTTTTAGCAGGAGCTTTAACCGTGGCCAACTCCGCACAAGCAAAAAAGCGTGCTCGCCAGGCGGAAAAAAACCGCCGTCATAACGCAAGCCAGCGTTCTATGTTGCGTACTTACATCAAGAACGTCTATAAAGCCATCGCTGAAGGCGATAAGACCAATGCCGAAGCTGCCTACAAGGCCGCCGGTCCGGTTATCGACAGCATGGCCGGCAAGGGTCTTATTCACAAGAACAAGGCTGCTCGCCACAAGAGTCGTATGAATGGACACGTTCGCGCTATGGCTTAACAGCATATTACGTGTTCGAAAAAAAAAAGCCGCTCATTGAGCGGCTTTTTTTTACATTGATGAATGCGGATTGATGATCGATGATCGTCGGGCACTATCTGCAAGTCGATTCACTCATCGCCAGGTTTAGTCAACAGACGAAACACCTCCTGCTAATCTGACACATTCATCAATCATCAATCATCAATCGCTTTAAAACTCTCCCGCAGCACCGCGACGCATAATAGCCAGAATCGTGTCTCTGACCTTTTCAGCCTCTGCCTTCAATTCCGGTGGCAAGGTTGTACCACCGTGGATCATCATGTCCATATTCAGGGTATAAAGCCAGGCCTTGCCCTGCTTGTCTTCCACCATGGCCACACGACAGGGCAGGTAAGCAGAAAAGGCATCACTGAAATCGAGCATCCTGACCGCTGTTAACGGGTCACAGAACATATAAATCTTCAACAGACGGTGGGGCTTGCCGGTTATGGCCTCAACCTCCGAGCTTAGCGGCAATTCACCAACATTTTTTATATTGTACTCATTGGCAACCGAGCGCATTGCTGTTTCGGCATCAGCCGCACTCACGCCATCAGCAAGCGGAACCCGCCAGACAGTCGCCTCTGCCGCGTTGCCGGTTTTCAGCACCGTCTTCATCATATCCAGATAGACGCTACCTGCTTTTGGGTCCAGGTTTTGTGCTGCACGGATCTCATCCTTAAAGTAGACCGCACTGCCCACGCCACCAATCACAACAATGAAGCCGATCACCGCAAACAATCTTCCGAGAATAGTCATTTTCCTCTCCTTAATGAAATTTGTGTCAGCACATCGATGAGCCAGTCTTGTAAAATGACTGGATTAAACACTAACAGAGCTTGACGCCGTCATCTACCTCCGGGAAGCCTGCTTCAGGCAAAAGCAGGCTTGTGCAAACTGAAAGGTTTTGACGCTAGCCGGGCTAGCATAGAAAACGACGTTTATGAAAGGACGAGGTTATCACGGTGGATCAGCTCAGGCTCGCCGACATAGCCGAGCAAGGCCTCGATACGGTCACTGGCCTGCCCCATGATGCGGCGTGTTTCTTCGGCATTGTAGTTAATCAGGCCGCGGGCGATCTCACGTCCCGAGGCATCCACACAACGCACCACCTCGCCACGGGCAAACTCGCCCTCTATGGCGGTGACGCCAACGGCCAGTAAACTGCTGCCTGCCTCGCTCAGTTTTGCAACTGCGCCGGTATCGAGTTGCAGGGTGCCACGCATTTTTAACTGGCCGGCCAGCCACTGCTTGCGCGCGGCCAGCACTTCACTTTCCGCTGTCAGGAAAGTGCCTACCTCTTCACCTGCGTGGATCGTCGCCAGCACATTTTCATTTCGCCCGGAGGCGATCACGGTCGCCGTACCGGAACGTGAAGCCAGCCGCGCGGCGCGAACCTTTGTAAGCATGCCGCCGCGACCAAGTGCGGAACCCTCACCGGCCATGCTGATGAGTGAATCGTCCTTGGCCTCGGCCTGGCGGATTAATTTCGCGTCGGTATTACTGCGCGGGTCGCTGTCGAAGAGGCCTTGTTGATCGGTCAGGATCACAAGCATGTCGGACTCAACCAGGTTGGCGACAAGCGCGGCCAGGGTATCGTTATCACCGAAACGGATCTCATCGGTCACCACAGTGTCATTTTCATTCACGATCGGAATGACGTTCACGCCGTGCAGGGCGCGCAGGGTACTGCGCGCATTGATATAGCGCTCGCGATTCGAGAGGTCTTCGTGGGTTAATAATATCTGCGCGGTATGAATGCCGTGCTTCTGAAAGGCTGACTCGTAACACTGCACCAGCCCCATCTGGCCGACGGCGGCGGCAGCCTGCAGCTTGTAGACTTCATGGGGGCGTTTTTGCCAACCGAGTCGCTGCATGCCGGCGGCGACCGCCCCGGAAGAGACCAGTGTCACCTGCACACCACTGTTGCGCAGGGCCACGATCTGCTCGACCCAGGTGTGAATGGCTATGGCATCCAGACCACGGCCGTCATCGGTCAACAGGGCGCTGCCGATCTTGACGACCCAGTTTTTTGTCTTGGAGATGTCCGCCCTGTTTTTCATTGGTATTGATTCTAATCGAGGCTCGTGGCCGAGGCCAGCCACGGTTATGTCTGATCTGACGCGTCCCTTGATTCAGCCCTGGCCTTTTGGGTCTCACGCTCGGCTTGCTCGAGACGCTCTTTTTCTTCCCGGGCGCGTTGTTCGATGTAATCCATGATCGCACCCATAAGTTCTCTTGTACCCTCGCCACTGACGGCGGAGATTTTAAAAACCGGTCCCGTCCACTCCAGGCGATCAATGATATCCTGGCAATGAGCTTCACGCTCGTCTGCCGGCAGAACGTCAAGTTTGTTCAGCACCAGCCAACGCGGCAATGTCGCCAGTTCCGCACTGAATTTCTCCAGTTCGGCGGCCAGCACCCTGACGTCCTTAACCGGGTCATTGAGTCCGCCCGGCGGGGCGATATCAACCAGGTGCAGCAGCAGACGTGTGCGTGCCAGGTGCTTGAGGAAGCGAATCCCCAGGCCCGCGCCTTCCGCGGCCCCTTCGATAAGACCGGGGATATCCGCGATGACGAAGCTGCGATGAGTCTCGATACTGACGACGCCCAGGTTCGGATGCAGGGTCGTAAACGGATAATCCGCTACCTTCGGACGCGCCGCCGAGACCCTGCTTAACAGCGTCGATTTGCCGGCATTGGGCAGACCCAGCAAACCGACATCCGCCAGCACCTTCAACTCGAGGTGCAGGCGGCGACGCTCACCCGGCGTACCCGTTGTCGCCTGCCGCGGCGCACGGTTCGTGCTGCTCTTGAAGTGGATATTACCGAGACCGTGATGGCCGCCTTGCGCCACCTTGAGCATCTGTCCCTGGGTGGTAACGTCACCGAGCATTTCCTCGGTGTCCCTGTCCCAGACCATGGTGCCAAGTGGAACCTGGATATAAATATCCTCGCCGCCCTTGCCGGTACATTGCCGGCCCATGCCGTTCTGGCCACGCTCCGCCCTGAAGGACTTGGTAAAGCGAAAATCGGCCAGGGTATTCAGGCCCTGTTCACCGACAAAGTAAACGCTGCCGCCATCGCCGCCGTCGCCACCATCCGGGCCACCCCTGGGAATGTACTTCTCGCGGCGAAAACCGACGCAGCCATTGCCGCCGTCGCCGGCTTCTACCTTGATGTTTGCTTCATCGACGAATTTCATTGTTCACGTCTCGGGTAAAAACAAAAAAAGCCCCGTCAGCAGACGGGGCTCTTGTGCTGGTATGAACCAGGAAAGCTTATGCTGCTACGATGCTGACAAAGGTCCGCTTTTTCGGGCCCTTGACTTCAAAAAGCACCTTGCCGCTGGCCTTGGCAAACAGGGTATGGTCGCGACCACAACCGACATTGCTGCCAGGATTAAACCTGGTGCCACGCTGGCGAACCAGGATGTTACCGGCGAGGACGTCTTCACCACCGTAACGTTTCACGCCAAGCCGTTTTGACTCTGAATCGCGACCGTTACGTGTACTACCGCCTGCTTTCTTATGTGCCATGGGTATTGCTCCTCAATCTGTTCTGCTTCAGCCGGCAATGCCGGTGATTTCGAGTTCTGTATAGGACTGGCGATGGCCCTGTGTCTTGCGCGAATGTTTACGACGACGGAACTTGATAATGCGAATCTTTTCGCCGCGACCGTGAGACTTCACGGTTGCCGTTACCTTGCCGCCATCAATGTATGGTTTGCCAATCTTTACATCGTCGCCATTCGCAACCATGAGTACTTTATCAATATCAAGAGAGGCGCCCACATCAGCAGTCAGCTTCTCGACCTTGAGGGTCTGGCCTTCCGTTACTCGATACTGTTTACCACCGGTCGCAATTACCGCGTACATACTTGTTCTCCAAAAGGGCTCGCCGATGCGAACCACACATAACCTGAAAGGCCGGAAATTTTATACATATCGAGGCCTTAGGTCAATTCGCAATTGCATTTCCCTAATTATGCTTGAGCTATCGTAACTGATTGATTAATATATAAATCAATCAGAACTTGACCGATTCGGGCCATATCCCTAGCATGCAGCCTGCTTTGTAACGAGAAATATAATGGATTTGAACGCCGTACAGCGCCTGATCGCCGACGATATGCGGGCGGTCGACACGCTCATCAAGGCCCGACTCGACTCCGAGGTCGTGCTGATCAACCAGCTTGGTCATTATATCGTCAATAGTGGCGGCAAGCGACTGCGCCCCATGCTGCACCTGCTCTGTGCCCGTGCGGCCGGCTATGAGGGCGAGCAGCATCATGCCCTGGCGGCGATCATCGAGTTTATCCATACTGCCACCCTGCTCCACGATGACGTCGTAGACGGCTCCATGCTGCGTCGTGGCCAGGATACCGCCAATGCCCTGTTTGGCAACGAGGCCAGCGTGCTGGTGGGCGATTTTCTCTATTCCCGGGCCTTCGAAATGATGGTCGACATTGGTGAAATGCGGGTCATGGACATCCTCTCGCACGCTACGAATACGATCGCCGAGGGAGAGGTCATGCAGCTGATGAATGTGCATGATGCGGATACCAGCGAGGCCAACTATCTCAATGTCATTCACTGCAAGACTGCCAAGCTGTTCGAGGCCGCCGGCCAGCTTGGCGCGGTGATCCAGGGGGCCTCCGCGGAGATGGAAAAGGCCCTGTCGGAATACGGTATGTACCTCGGCTCGGCCTTCCAGCTCATTGATGATGTGCTCGACTACAGTGCCAGCAGCGAGGATATCGGCAAGAACATCGGCGATGACCTGGCCGAAGGCAAGCCGACCCTGCCCCTGATTTATGCCATGCGTGAGGGCAGCCCTGAACAGGCCGCGCTGGTCCGCCATGCCATTGAGACGGGAGGCCTGGAACAGATCGACGCGGTGCTCGAAGCCGTTGAATCTACCGGCGCCATCCAATACACTGCCGATTCTGCGCAGCGGGCAGCCGACAAGGCTATTGCCGCCTTGCAGGTTCTGCCCGGCTCGGAATACCGTGATGCCCTGCAGACACTCGCCGAGTTCTCGGTGAATCGCAGTTATTAGACTTTACGGCGTGTAGCGCAGCCTGGTAGCGCACTTCGTTCGGGACGAAGGGGTCGGAGGTTCGAATCCTCTCACGCCGACCAGTTTAAAAGACATTGATGATCTAGGATTGATGATTGATGATTTCATCAAACATCTGTAACTATCTCTCGCTTCACAGACTTTCCTGTGCTTCTCAGTCAAAATCTCAATAAAAAACGCCCGGTATTAACCGGGCGTTTTTTATTCACGTCAATGACGACTATCGATGAATCCAAATTGATGCTTATTGCTTACCCAATCATCAATCATCAATCATCAATCCGAAATCATCAATCAGAACGGTATGTCATCATCGAAGTCGTCGAAGCTGCCGCCGCCTGAACTCCCCCCGGAAGGAGCCGAGCCACCGGACGGTGCATTGCCGCCTGCTGGCGCACCGCCAGCGGACTGTCCGCCGCCGCCGAAGTTACCGCCGCCGGCGTTACCACCACCCGTGCCACCACGGCTGCCGAGCATTTGCATTTCATTGGCAACGATCTCGGTTGTGTAACGATCCTGACCGCTCTTGTCTTGCCACTTGCGGGTTTGCAGGCGGCCTTCGACATAAATCTGTGAGCCCTTTTTAAGGTATTCGCCCACGATCTCCGCCAGTCGAGCAAAAAAGACCACGCGATGCCACTCGGTCTTTTCCTGATTCTCACCACTTTGTTTATCTTTCCATGATTCCGTGGTGGCCACGGTAATATTGGCTACAGCACCGCCGTTCGGCATGTAGCGTACTTCCGGGTCTGCGCCCAGATTGCCCACCAGGATTACCTTGTTTACTCCTCGAGCCATTTCCGTCTCTCCGTATCGTTCGTCGTATGATATTCAGCTATGTTCAATAAATAGTGATCGGCGGCAAACCGGCCCGATCACGTCCGTACCATTATAGTGTCTAACCAGCCTGGCGAGGGGAAAAATAAAACCATGAAAAACAGTGAGATAAAAACGGACTACGATACGGCCCTGGATGCATAGTCGCGTATCCACTTGGCCAGCTCGATCTTCGGTAATGGACGGGACAGGTAATAGCCCTGGGCAACATCACACTTGAGATTACGTAACTGCAGCAAGGTCGTCTGGTTTTCCACCCCTTCGGCAACCACCTTGAGGCCGAGGTTATGCGCCAGTTCAATCGTCGAGTGCACGATGATCGCATCGTTCTCATCTTCGAGCATATTGATAACAAATGATTTGTCTATTTTCAGCTCGCTCACCGGCAACATTTTCAGGTAACCCAGGGAGGAGAAGCCGGTACCGAAATCGTCCACTGACAAGTCAATACCCATGACCGCCAGTTCAGACATAATCCTTCTCGCCATGACCGGATCATTCATCATCGCACTTTCGGTAATCTCGAGTATGACGGAGGATGCCGGCACATCATGTTCATGCAGGGCCTGGGCAATGCTGCCAGGAAAACGGCTGTCCTGCATGTTTCGGGCCGACAGGTTTATCGACAGGCGTATTCCCTGGGTGCGGATACTCTCTGCACATTCGCGCAAGGCGGTATTCACCACCCAGTGTGTTAATACATCAATCTGTCCGGTATGTTCAGCCATGT
This sequence comes from Sulfuriflexus sp., assembly GCF_032250955.1. Taxonomy (NCBI): domain Bacteria; kingdom Pseudomonadati; phylum Pseudomonadota; class Gammaproteobacteria; order Chromatiales; family Granulosicoccaceae; genus Sulfuriflexus; species Sulfuriflexus sp. The sequence goes on from NZ_JAVVES010000015.1 coordinate 27,034, forward strand.
AGACGATATGTTCCGGCGAGATATAACCAAACTGCGGATGCTCCCACCTCAGCAAGGCTTCCATCGCAACGATCTCTCGCGTAAAGATATTCACCTGTGGCTGGTAATACAGCTGCAGGTGACGTGTCTGTTCTAGTTCATTGTGCAGGTCACTGACCAGCGTCAGCTTATCGAGACTGCCCTCGTCCTGCGACTGTTTATAAACGCTGTAACCCTGTTTGTTGCGCTTCGCGTTATACATGGCAACATCCGCATGGCGCAACAGGGTATCGGCATCGTCACCGTGTTGTGGGTAAACCGCGATCCCGATACTCACGCCGACATATAAATCCTGTGATTCAATCGAGAAGGCTTCGTTGAGTATGTCGATAATCTTGCCGGCAAACTCAGCGCCGTGGGCCATATCGGCATTCGGGGCGACGATCGCAAACTCGTCTCCACCCAGTCGCGCCACCGTATCGGAGTCTCGCAAGACACTCTTGAGCCGCTGACCGACATGCTGTAACAATTGATCACCAACCGCATGACCGAGGGCATCGTTTACTTCCTTGAACCGGTCGAGGTCGAGTAACAGTACGGTCATCGGTTGTGTGTTGCGACTCATAATATGGATCGCCTGTTCAATACGGTCACTCATCAACGCCCGGTTCGGCAGACCGGTTAACGCATCATGCAGGGCCTGATCCTCGAGGGCCATTTGGCGCTGATGAATCTGCAATCGCATATTATTGAACGCAGTAACCAGTTGGTTGACTTCCTGGCTGCTCCTGTCTTCCAGCTCGTACTTGCCTTTCTCACCATCCTCGGTAATTGCCTTCGCAATGGCCTCGATAGGCTTGAGCACCGAGCGTTCAATCATGAAATAAACCAGGATTAAAAATGCCAGTGCCAGGCTGGCGAGCCCCCAGAGTTCGTAACTGATCCTGATTGCCGCGCTCCGCACCTGTTCCACGTTCTTGCCCATCCATACGTGCAGACCGCTTTGCAGCGAATTCAGCGCGGCGTACACCTTTTCCTGGTTGGGGCGTATGACATTGGTCATGTACTCAAGATCGGCGCGCCATAATTTGGAGGCGCGCAATTGCTTGGCGGTCTCCCAGTTTGTCACCCACTCAGCGGCCGCCTGCCGCATCGTGTCCACGGCCAGTTCAGATTCAAAACCCAGCTTGCCGGCATCCCGCAGGCTTTCCAGTTCAGTCAGCCGGGTCTCTATCTCTGTAATGAAATTTTCAATATTGGCTTCCTGCGCGATCTTTCTTGTGGCATTCAGACCGGCAAAGCGAATAACCACCGCACGAAAATCCAGCACCATGTAGCGCCACAGGTCTCTCACCTCGTCAAACTTGCCATACAGGGGGGAGGCATAAGAGCGGCCATCTGTTTCAGCGATTTCGTTCATTGCCTGGCCCGCAGCGGTGTCAAACTCGATATTCGGATCAAACAGCTTTTCCCCGATATACGGCAACAACGGGTAGACCCAATTGGCATCGCGGCGCTTCTCAATCAGGTAGTCAACCTTGTCCCGCAATGAGCTGAAGGTCACTTCCAGCGTCTTCAGTTCGGGGGTCAGGTGGGCGTTAGCAGCGACGTAAACCTCGTTGAGAGTAATGAGTGTCTGTCCCGCACTGTGCAAATTTTCGACAATCGTCAATTCGTGCTCGGCATCCGGGTTCAGGAGCATTGCATTCAGGGCACTGTCTGCGGTCCAGATACTGTTACGGATCTCGGCCATGAGTTCCTCGACCTGATTCTGCATGGTCAGGGCCTGGGTATTGCTTTGCGTCACCTTATCGGTATACCAGTTGGCCAAAAGCGCCCCAGCCAGCAACAGCACCGCCAGAAAAGTAGCGATGCTCAGGTAGCGACGCCGGAGACTGCACAGGCGCAACGATTCATTTGAATTTGCAGGCATTTGATAACAGATCAGTCAGTGAAAGAGGCGACCGTGCCAGAATAACCATGAAAGTCCGTTCACATGATCATAAAGATAGCGTTACTACATAGTATAGCGTCCATAGCCGAAGATGCTTAAATAGACAGGAAACGATAAAAACCGGGGGAAATCGCTCACGGCCGGCCTTGAAAAACAGTAACTATTTGTATTTTATATATTTATCACCTGGAGAACAGGCTATCCAGGGCCTCGCGGTCAAGCTGACGATTATCCACTTTCAGGTAAGCAACCTGCTCGTCCCGCACCACGGCGACCTCGACCACGCCGGTCACGGCTCTCAAGACCTCCATCAGCTCCTCATTCGAGCGGCTATCGGCGTCCTCAAGGTGCACCATCAGGTTAGCGAGATAGCGTGGCGAACGCATGCTCACCGCCAGCAGCCACCACAACGCCACCATGGCGGCACAAAAGATAAACACGCCACTCGTACCATATTCACCATAGGCCCAGCCGCCAACACCCCCACCGAGGAAGGCGCCGAAAAACTGCGAACTCGAATAAATCCCCATCGCGGTGCCCTTTTTCTCGGCCGGCGCGACCTTGCTGACCAGCGAGGGCAAACTGGCCTCGAGAAAATTAAAGGCACTAAAGAACAGCCACAGGATGACCACGAAGGCGACCATGTTCGCATACCACTGCGACAATGCCAGTAGACTCAAACCAAGGATGCTGACCGCACCGATGAAAACGGGCTTCATGCGCTGCTTGCGCTCGGCAACAATGATAAAGGGCACCATTGTCACGGCCGAGAAGAACAGGATCGGCAGATAGACCCAGCTGTGATGCACGGCGGCGATACCCAGCTCGTCACGCATCACCAGGGGCAGGGCCACAAAGGTGGCGGTCAGGATCGTATGCAGGATCAGGATCCCGGCATCGAGTCGCAACAACTGGCCATCATGCAAGACACTGCTGGCCTGTTCAGGCACCAGCCCGGCATCGCGGTGCAGGGAAGTGTGCCCCGGCTGCGGAACACTGAACCAGAGTATCGCGATAGCGCCCACCGCCAATACGGCGGTCAACCAGAATATACCCTTTACACCCACTGTTTCATTCAGCAACGGGCCGGCTACCAGGGCGAGGGCAAAGGCCGAGCCGATGCTCATGCCGATGACAGCCATGGCCTTGGTACGTTGATCTTCGCGGGTCAGATCCGCGGTCAGGGCCATCACGGCAGCCGCCACCGCCCCGCAACCCTGCAGCGCGCGACCGAGAATAATCACGAACAGCGAGTCAGCCGTCGCCGCCACGACGCTGCCTGCGGCAAACAGCAACAGGCCGATAGTGATGACCCGCTTACGGCCAAACCGGTCGGAGGCCATGCCAAAAGGGACCTGCAGCAAGGCCTGGGTCAGGCCGTAAATGCCGATCGCCAGGCCAATCAGGAACGGCGTGGCGTCAGGCAGGCCGTCGGCATAGAGGCTGAAAACGGGCAGGATCATGAATAACCCCAGCATACGTGTCGCCATGATAGAGGCCAGCGATAGCGCAGCGCGTCGCTCTGTGGGGCTCATGCCTGTGGATTGTTGCATAGAGATTCTACTTTGCGCCTTGGCTAAAAATCAGCGTATATTAGCAGGTTGATTTAGCGCTGGAAATTCAATGGACACTATACACATTCGCGGTGCCCGCACCCACAACCTGAAAAATATTAATCTCGACCTGCCCCGCGACAAACTGATCGTGATCACCGGCCTGTCCGGCTCGGGTAAGTCCTCCCTGGCCTTTGACACGATCTATGCCGAGGGTCAGCGCCGTTACGTCGAATCGTTGTCGGCCTATGCCCGCCAGTTCCTGTCGATCATGGAAAAACCGGACGTCGACCACATCGAGGGCCTGTCACCGGCCATCTCGATTGAGCAAAAATCGACCTCACACAACCCCCGCTCGACGGTCGGCACGGTCACCGAGATCTACGATTACCTGCGTCTGCTGTTCGCCCGCGTCGGTGAGCCCCGCTGCCCGGAACATGACATCAGGCTTGATGCGCAGACCATCAGCCAGATGGTCGACCACACCCTGGCACTGGAGGAAGGCGCCAAACTCATGCTGCTCGCGCCCATTGTCGAGAATCGCAAGGGGGAGCATGTGCAACTCTTGCAGGAGATGCACAGCCAGGGCTTTATCCGCGCCCGCATTGATGGCGAGGTCTATGAACTTGATGAGCCGCCAAAACTCGACCTGCGCCGCAAGCATACGATTGAAGTCGTCGTCGACCGCTTCAAGGTCCGCGATGGCCTGCAGCAACGCCTCGCCGAGTCCTTTGAAACCGCCATCAGCCTGACCGACGGTATTGCCCGCATCGCCTGGATGGAGGGCGGCCACGCTGACATCGACTTCTCGTCCAAATTTGCCTGCCCGGTATGCGGCTACAGCATTAGCGAGATGGAACCGCGCATGTTTTCCTTCAATAACCCGGCCGGGGCCTGCCCTGAATGTGATGGCATCGGTGTGCAGCAGTTTTTTGATACCGAGCGCGTAGTCCTGCACCCGGAACTGAGCCTGGCCGCCGGTGCCGTGCGCGGCTGGGATCGCCGTAACGCCTATTATTTCCAGTTATTGCAGAGCCTCTCGGCACATTACGGCTTCGATATCGAGCAGCCATTTAACGAACTGCCCGAGACAATTCAGAACGTGCTCCTCTACGGTAGTGGCGAAGAAGAGATCACCTTTACCTATTTCGGTGACAAGGGCCGGGGCACAAAACGCAAGCATCGCTTCGAGGGCATTATCCCGAACATGAAGCGTCGTTATCGCGAGACCGAGTCGAATGTGGTTCGCGAGGAACTGGCCAAATACATCAGTCACCAGCCCTGCACGAGTTGTCATGGCACGCGTCTGACCACTGCGGCCCGACACGTATTTATCGATGCCCGCACCCTGCCCGAGATCACGGCCCTGCCGGTCGGCCGCGCGCGGGATTTCTTCACCGCGCTGGATCTGCCGGGACGCCGCGGCGAGATTGCCGGCAAGATCCTCAAAGAGATTAACGAGCGCCTGACCTTTCTCGTCAATGTCGGCCTGGATTACCTGAGCCTGCAACGCAAGGCCGAGACCCTCTCCGGAGGCGAGATGCAGCGTATCCGCCTGGCCAGCCAGATCGGCGCCGGCCTGGTAGGGGTGATGTACGTCCTGGATGAACCCTCGATTGGCCTGCATCAACGCGACAACCAGCGCCTGCTCGATACCCTGACCTACCTGCGCGATCTCGGCAATACCGTGATCGTTGTCGAGCACGATGAGGATGCTATTCGCAGTGCCGATTACGTGGTCGATATCGGCCCGGGGGCCGGTATCCATGGCGGGCACGTTGTCGCCACCGGCAAGGTTGATGACATCCTCGCCTGCCCGGAATCCCTGACCGGGCAATTCCTCTCCGGGGCCGAGGTGATCGCTGTGCCTGCACAGCGCACCCCGATCGACAAACAGCGGGTGATCGGTATCCGTGGTGCGGCAGGCAATAACCTCAAGGATGTCGATGTCGATATCCCGGTCGGTCTGATGACCTGTGTCACCGGGGTCTCCGGCTCGGGCAAGTCAACCCTGATCAACGACACCCTGTACCGTGCCGCCCACCTGGCGATCAACCGCAGTGGTGATGACCCGGCAGCGCACGGGACTATCGAGGGCCTGGAACAGTTCGACAAGGTCGTCGATATCGATCAGAGTCCGATCGGGCGCACGCCGCGCTCCAACCCGGCCACCTACACCGGGCTGTTTACCCCGATCCGTGACCTGTTTGCGCAGACCCCCGAGGCGCGCTCCCGCGGCTATACGCCCGGGCGCTTCAGTTTCAACGTCAAGGGCGGCCGCTGCGAGGCCTGTCAGGGCGATGGCGTCATCAAGGTGGAAATGCACTTCCTGCCGGATATCTACGTGCCCTGCGACGTCTGCAAGGGCCAGCGCTACAACCGCGAGACGCTGGATGTCCGCTACAAGGGCAAAAATATCCATGAGGTGCTGGATATGACGGTCGAGGATGCGCTGGCCTTTTTCAGCAACGTGCCGGTGGTGGCCCGCAAGCTGCAAACCCTGCTTGATGTCGGCCTGACATACATCCGCCTCGGCCAGAATGCCACCACGCTCTCCGGAGGGGAGGCACAGCGCATAAAGCTGTCCCGTGAACTCTCCAAGCGTGATACCGGGCGCACGCTGTATATCCTCGACGAGCCGACCACCGGCCTGCATTTCCATGATATCCGCCAGTTGCTTGCGGTCCTGCACCGTCTCCGTGACCATGGCAATACGGTGGTTATCATCGAGCACAATCTGGATGTCATCAAGACCGCCGACTGGGTCATTGACCTGGGACCGGAAGGTGGCGACAACGGCGGGGAAATCCTGATCAGCGGTACGCCGGAGGACATTGCAAGGTATAAACCCTCCTATACCGGACAGTTTTTAGGGGCTTTGCTAAAATAGGCCGGGATTCTGTTAGGCTTTTAAGCCAGACGAGTGTGTTTTTTATATCGACTAATGCACATCGCCGATGTACCAGACGATATCAAGCGTTTAAGAATCGGGGGGAGTGGACTTGCGTATTGCCCTTCTTGAAGACGATGAACACATCGCCAACCTCATCTCGCTGTGGATAGAAGAGGAAGGCCATCATTGCACTATTTTCCCTGACGGGCGAAAAATGCTGAACGCGCTCAAAGCCGGGTCTTTTGACCTCCTCTTGCTTGACTGGATGGTGCCGGAAATCGATGGTGAGGGAGTGCTGCTATGGGTACGTGAGAACCTGAACTGGCGCATTCCCATTGTCTTTTTGACCATGCGTGATAACGAGGAGGACATTGTCAAAATTCTTGGCCTCGGCGCCGACGATTACATCACCAAGCCGATACGACAGAAGGAAATGCTGGCCCGGATCACTGCCCTTGCCCGTCGCGCCAATGTGCTGGATACCGAGAAAAGCGCGAGTGCTGAACTCAAATACGGTCCTTACACGATTCATCTGAAAACCAATACGGTCAGCCGCAATGACGATGCCATCAAGCTGACCAAAAAAGAGTTCGAACTGGTCTTGTTCCTGTTTCGCAATCTCGGCCGCATTGTGTCACGCGGGCATATGCTGGAGAGTGTCTGGGGCCATAGTCAGGACATCAATACCCGCACCGCCGATACGCATATCAGCCGCATTCGTAACAAGCTTGGCCTGCTCCCTGAAAACGGCTGGCGTATCAGTGCGATCTATCACCACGGCTATCGCCTCGAGCAAATTGACGGCGACGAGGCGGTTACACACTAACGTGTCAGGCCGAGTTCCCGGATGACCTTACGCAAGGCCACACGCTGGGATTGCGGCAATTTCATCCATTCCGAAGCGACCTCAAAGGCCTCCTGGCTCAGGGCATCGGCATGCCGGTGCACCTCCGCCTCGGCGTCAAGCATGTCGCCTGCCGATTCGGCAACCTTGTCGCCCTGGCCGGAAAACAGCCAGTTTGAACGAACGTGCAGTTCTGTGGCCAGTTTGACCATTTTCGAGGTCGGCGGGAATTCCTCACCGTCCAGCCATTTCTTTGCCACGCGGTGACTGACGCCGAGCATTCGCACCAGGCTCGACTGACGCCCCATTCCCTTCAGCGGCACACCGGCATCATCGAGGGCCTCGTTCAGACGGGCGGCAAACTTTTGCTTTTCATTATTCGTGATTGTCGTCATGGTTCAATACCTGTCAGGATTGCTTTAACCGCCCTGCGTACACAAAACGGTCACCGTCTAACCGCATTGATGATACCACGTGTGATCCCGGTTGCCACCTGTTCACAGCGGCTGAACAACTGAGCCCAGCTGTAAGCCGGCGAGGCCATCTGCCCGGCCACGATTCACGGCGATTTCAACCAGGCCATTGGCATTCTCGTACCAGAAGGCCTCCCCCTCTGCGACGTCAGAAAATGTCCGCGCGCGCGGAAGTAAGTGCCTACCAACCTTAAGCTTTTGTGTTGGCTCAAACAGCCCCGCACGCATCCCGGAAATGGCATTTCCATAGTGGTCGATATAAACAATGCGGGCCAGGTCGTCCGGCCACTCACCCTCGGGCTGAGGTTCAGTGAATGGCGTACCCGCAGGGAAGATGCCGGTGGCCAGTCTCGCCGCCGCCGGTGCAAACAGGTCACGGCCGTGAAAGCTGGCAGACAGGTGTTCAGGTTGCCAGTCAATACGCCAAAAGCGCGCGGCACGGGCGCGGCGGCTGAGGATATGGAAAAGCCCGTTACCCGGGCCGACATACCAGCGATCATCGATGCGGGCGATGATCGGTTCACGGTTGTGACTGCCCACGCCTGGGTCAACGACACAGACAAAGATGCTTTCGGCCGGAAATTCGCCCACGTATGCCGGTAGCAGGTAGGCCGCTGCCTGGATATCCCAGCATGGCAGATCATCAAACAGGTTGATAATCGCCACTCCCGGTGCCTCTCGGGCCAATACCGCCTGCATCTGGCCGGTATAGGGACCGGGGCCAAAGTCTGTGCAGAGAACAATCATGGCCCAAGCATACTCGCAATTACAGGCATTAAAAAAGCCGGGCAATGCCCGGCGCTATATGAACCACTAAAAAGCCGGGCAATGCCCGGCTTTTAGATACTGCCCATGACGGCTCAGGCTTCGGCGGTCTCAGCCGCTTCAGCTTCATCCGACTCTGGCCGATCGACGAGCTCAACGTAGGCCATCTGCGCCTTGTCACCGGTACGCAGACCACACTTGAGAATACGCAGGTAACCACCAGGACGTTCGGTGTAACGTGGTCCCAGTTCGTTGAACAGCTTGGTCACCAATTCACGGTTACGCAGGCGGTCAAAGGCCAGGCGACGGTTAGCAACACTGTCAGTTTTGGCGAGTGTGATCAATGGCTCTGCTACACGGCGCAATTCCTTGGCCTTCGGCAGTGTTGTCTTGATCAGTTCATGCTCAAACAGCGATGCAGACATGTTACGGAACATGGCCTTGCGATGGCTGCTATTACGATTTAGTTGTCGACCTGATTTACGATGACGCACGTTTATTACCTCAAAACAAAACTGGTGCCTGCTATTTAAGCAGACTGCTTTTCTTTGTCCTGCAAGCTGGCTGGTGGCCAGTTCTCCAGACGCATACCGAGCGACAGGCTACGCTGTGCCAGGACTTCCTTGATCTCAGTCAGCGACTTCTTGCCAAGGTTGGGAGTCTTGAGCAACTCAACCTCGGTGCGCTGAATCAGATCACCAATATAGTAAATACTTTCTGCTTTCAGACAGTTGGCTGAACGAACCGTCAGCTCGAGATCATCAACCGGGCGCAGCAGAATAGGATCAATTTCTTCTTCCTTGGCCTCCGGCTCAGCTTCTTCCTTGCCTTTCAGATCGACGAAGGTAGAAAGCTGTTCCTGCAAGATACTCGCGGCACGGCGAATTGACTCTTCCGGGTCAATGGTGCCATTGGTCTCGAGATCAATAATCAGTTTGTCCAGATCCGTACGCTGCTCAACACGGGCGCTGTCGACTGTGTAATTAACACGGTGCACAGGGCTGAAAGAGGCATCCAGAAGCAGGCGGCCAATCGGGCGTTCTTCTTCTTCGAAAGCGGCTCGCTGGGCTGCTGGCTGGTAGCCACGACCGCGCTCAACTTTCATGGTCATATTCAGATCACCCGCCTTGGTCAGGTTAGCAATAACCAGATCAGGGTTGGATATCTCAACATCATGGGACAACTCAATATCCGCGGCGGTTACAACACCCGGGCCTTTCTTGCTCAGGGTCAGGGTAACTTCATCCCGGCCCGTCATGACGATGGCAAGATTTTTCAGGTTAAGCAGGATATCAATAATATCTTCCTGCACACCTTCAATAGATGTGTACTCGTGTAGCACGCCATCAATTTCAACTTCTGTTACAGCGCAACCTGGCATCGAAGACAACAGAATACGACGCAATGCGTTACCAAGGGTATGACCAAAACCACGTTCCAGTGGCTCAAGGACAACCCTGGCATGACGCTCATTTTTAACCTGTACGTCTACAACGCGTGGTTTCAGGAATTCCGAAACTGAACCTTGCATAGAAAAGGTCCTCTCTCCAATATAGCTAAGTATTTAAGCCAAAGTACCCGAATTACTTCGAGTAGAGTTCGACAACCAGGTGTTCGTTAATCTCTGCTGACAGATCACTGCGCTCAGGTACAGTCTTGAAAACACCACTGAGCTTGCTCAGATCAACATCCAGCCATTCCGGAATGGTACGTTGTTCAGAAAACTTGGCAGAGTGTTTGATACGTAGCTGTTCCTTGGTCTTCTCGGAAACAGCAACCTTATCACTGGCCTTCAACTGGTATGACGGAATCGTCACACGTTGTTCATTCACAGAGATAGCACCATGACGAATCAGCTGACGTGATTCGTTACGTGAAATACCAAAGCCCATGCGATACACAACATTATCCAGACGTGACTCCAGCAGCTGTAAAAGATTGTCACCGGTAGAACCCTTGCGACGGTCAGCTTCCTTGTAGTACATGTGGAACTGCTTTTCGAGGATGCCGTACATGCGACGCAGTTTCTGCTTTTCGCGCAGCTGTGTAGCATAGTCAGACAAACGTGTACGGCGCTGTCCATGCTGCCCCGGAGGGAAGGGACGAGTTTCAATCGCACACTTGCTGGTGTAGCACTTCTCGCCCTTGAGGAACAATTTCTCGCCCTCACGACGGCACAAGCGACATTTAGGACCAATATATCTAGCCAAGGTACTATCTCCTGCCTTAAACGCGGCGTTTTTTCGGTGGGCGACAACCGTTATGTGGAATCGGTGTCACATCAGTAATGTTGGTAATCTTGAAGCCCTGTCCATTAAAGGCGCGGACAGCAGATTCGCGACCAGGACCGGGACCCTTCACATTGACTTCCATGTTTTTCATACCCATGTCCTGCACCATCTTGCCAACACGCTCAGCGGCAACCTGTGCAGCGAACGGGGTGCTCTTACGTGAGCCACGGAAACCGGAACCACCGGCCGTCGCCCATGCCAGGGCATTACCCTGACGGTCAGTGACCGTAATAATGGTGTTATTGAAGGACGCGTGGATGTGCGCAATGCCATCAACGACATTCTTCTTGATTTTCTTGCGAGGGGCCTTGGAAGCTGGCTTTGCCATAACTGTAACCTGTTATCCTAATAATCTTATCGACGGATCGGCTTACGCGGACCCTTACGTGTGCGGGCGTTGGTCTTGGTACGCTGACCACGCAGCGGCAAACCACGGCGGTGACGCAATCCACGGTAGCAACCAAGGTCCATCAGACGCTTGATATTCATTGATACTTCGCGGCGCAAATCACCTTCAACGACGGTCTTGCTCACTTCAGCACGCAGCGCTTCCACCTGGTCTTCGGTCAGGTCTCTGACCTTGATTTCAGGTGCTACACCGGCATGGCTGCAGATGTTACGCGCACTGGTGTTACCAATGCCGTAAATCGAAGTCAGCGCTATGACCGTGTGTTTCTGCGCTGGAATGTTGATTCCTGCTATTCGGGCCATTCTCAATACTCTCCAACAATCAATCGCTTAAACGGGCGATGCAACCGGCCACAATGGCTGGCTGAAAAGCCCGCAAGTATACTGTTTTTGCTTCCTAAATACCAATCACGTCAGCATTAACCCTGACGCTGCTTGTGTCGTGCGTTTTTACAGATAACCCGCACAACACCCTTACGCCGAATAACCCGGCAATTACGGCACAACTTTTTAACGGAGGCACGCACCTTCATCGTCTTGCTCCAGTATTTACTGTTAATTCAAACACTTACCACGTATAACCAAGGTTTAACGCAGCCCGCCGCCCTTCAGGTTGGCTTTCTTCAGTAACCCCTCATACTGATGTGACATGAGGTGTGACTGCACTTGTGCCATGAAGTCCATCACGACAATCACAATGATCAGCAGTGATGTCCCGCCAAAATAAAATGGCACCTGCCAGGTCAAAATCAAAAATTCGGGCAACAGACAGACAGCCGTGATGTACAGCGCACCTACCATCGTCAGTCGTGACAGCACCCCGTCAATATACCTGGCTGTCTGTTCACCCGGGCGTATCCCCGGAATGAATGCCCCTGACTTCTTCAAATTATCCGCGGTATCCTTGGAATTGAACACCAGGGCCGTATAGAAGAAGCAGAAAAATATAATCGCTACTGCATAGAACGCCACGTACAGGGGCTGGCCCGGGCCAAGCTTGGCGGCAATATCTGCCATCCATTCCATACCCTCTGACTGGCTGAACCAGCTACCCAGGGTAGCCGGAAACAAAATAATACTTGAAGCAAAAATAGGTGGAATCACCCCCGCCATATTCAGCTTCAGTGGCAGATGCGAGGTCGTGCCACCATACATTTTTCGACCCTGCTGGCGCTTTGCATAGTTAACCGTGATGCGACGCTGACCACGTTCAACAAAGACCACGAAGGCAATCACAGCCAGGGCCAGGACAAACAGGAACAGGGTCAACGCTGCCGGTAACTGACCGGTGCGCGACAATTCCATTGTTCCGCCGATCGCGGCTGGCAAACCTGCCACGATGCCCGCGAAAATAATCATTGAGATACCGTTACCAATACCCCGTTCAGTTATCTGTTCACCCAGCCACATCAGGAACATCGTTCCAGTCACCAGCGATACAGCAGCAGTAAAGATAAAGCCGGTTCCCGGAGTCGGAACCACCGCGCCACCGCCGATGCTCTGATTTTGCAGGGCAACCGCAATCCCGATTGCCTGAAATGTAGCCAGTACCACCGTGCCGCGACGTGTGTACTGTGTAATCTTGCGACGCCCGGCCTCGCCTTCCTTTTTCAACTGTTCCAGCTTCGGCATCACCACTGTCAGCAGTTGCATAATGATCGATGCCGAAATATACGGCATGATGCCCAGTGCAAACAACGACATCCGCTCCAGGGCGCCACCTGAAAACATGTTGAACATGCCCAGAATACCGTCGCGTTGTTGGTCAAACAGTGCTGCCATGGCTTCCGGATTAACACCCGGAACAGGAATAAATGTGCCAATACGGAAGATCAGCAGGGCACCCAGCACGAAAAACAGACGTTGTCTGACTTCTGTGAGCCTCCCGGCTCCACCGAGACCTGCCGCCATTGCTGAACCCGAAGTCGACATTTAGTCTTCGATCTTTCCGCCAGCTGCTTCGATGGCTTCGCGGGCACCCTTGGTGCACTTGATACCACGAACGGTTACCGCTGTAGTGATTTCACCTGAAGCAATAATCTTCACACGTTTCGTGTTATTACCGATTACGTTGGCTTTTTTCAGGTTATCCAGATCCACGACACCATCAGCGCAACAGGCCAGCTCATGCAGGCGAATTTCATCTGTCGTCATACCTACGCGGGAAGTAAAGCCACGCTTGGGCAAACGGCGCTGGATAGGCATCTGGCCGCCTTCAAAACCAACCTTATGGTAACCACCGGAACGGGCGTGCTGTCCCTTGTGACCACGGCCACCCGTCTTGCCAAGACCAGAACCGATACCACGGCCAACGCGCTTGGGGTCTTTTTTGCTGCCATCAGCAGGCTTTAATGTGTTCAGACGCATGTTCATGCTTCCTCTACCTTCAGCATGTATGCAACTTTGTTGATCATGCCGCGATTCTCGGGTGTGTCCATTACTTCTACAGTATGGTGCATACGACGCAATCCCAGACCAGCAACACAGGCCTTGTGCCTGGGAAGTCGCTTACAGGTGCTGCGCACGAGTGTTACCTTGAGCATTTTATTCGCCATGACTTACCCCAGGATCTCTTCTACGGTCTTGCCGCGCTTGGCAGCCATCTGATCTGGAGAAACCATGCTCTTCAGACCATTCATGGTGGCGCGGACAACATTAATCGGGTTATTTGTACCGATACACTTGGCGAGAACATTGTGTACGCCAACCACTTCGAAGACAGCGCGCATGGCACCACCGGCAATAATACCGGTACCGGCTGAAGCTGGCTGCATGTGTACCTTTGCTGCGCCGTGCTTGCCGAGAATGGTGTGTTGCAGTGTGTTTTCCTTCAGGTCAACCTGAATCATGTTACGACGAGAGGCTTCCATAGCCTTGGCAATCGCAGCGGGCACTTCGCGTGCCTTGCCGTAACCAAAACCGACCTTGCCGTTACCGTCACCGACCACTGCCAGTGCTGTAAAGCTAAAGATACGACCACCCTTGACCACCTTGGCGACACGGTTAACGTGCACCAGTTTTTCAATGTAATCGTCCTGCTTCTGTGCTGTATCAAACTTAGCCATGACTTAACCCTGTTAAAACTGCAGACCATTTTCACGGGCTGCATCAGCCAGTGCTTTGATTCGACCGTGGAACTTGAAACCGGAACGGTCAAATGCTACCTCTGTAATACCGGCCTTTATGGCGCGCTCGGCGATAATCTTACCGACCTCTGCAGCTGCAGCAGTATTACCAGTTGCCTTTACGGTTTTCTTTACTTCTGCGTCAAGTGTTGAGGCACTGGCCAACACTTGACTACCGTTAGGCGCGATCAACTGTACATACATATGACGCGGAGTGCGGTGTACGCTCAGGCGGTGTGCGCCCAATTCACGGATCTTGCTACGGGCACGCAGTGCACGTCGCAGACGAGAGGCTTTTTTATCCATTGATCGGCTACCTTACTTCTTCTTCGCTTCTTTACGGATGATATGCTCACCTGCAAAGCGAATACCTTTACCTTTATACGGCTCCGGCGGACGCCATGCGCGAATTTCTGCGCATACCTGGCCGACGAGCTGCTTGTCGACACCCTTTACGACAATTTCTGTCTGGCTGGGTGTTTCAATTGTGACTCCTTCCGGAATCGCATAGTTAACCGGGTGAGACAGACCGAGCGTCAGGTCCAGAACCTGGCCCTTGGCCTGGGCACGATAACCCACACCAACCAGTTCCATCTTGCGCTCAAAGCCCTGGCTGACACCAGTAACCATGTTATTAACGAGTGCACGGGTCGTTCCCGCAAGCGCATTGGCCTGCTTGTCATGACTACGTGCAGCAAAGGTCAGCACATTGTCAGTCTGTGTAACTTCTACAGCCTGATGAATGTTATGGGCCAATGTACCCTTACTGCCTTTTACACTGATCTGTTGCCCGGCAAGCGTGATTTCCACACCACTTGGCAGTTCAACAGGTTGGTTTGCTATTCTGGACATTTAACTGACCTAACTTATGCTACGTAACAAAGAATCTCACCGCCGCAACCTTCCTTGCGTGCAGCGCGATCTGTCATCACACCTTTCGATGTAGAGACGATTGCAATACCCATACCGTTAACCACCTTCGGCAGGTCGTCGGCAGCCTTGTAAGAACGCAGACCAGGGCGGCTAACGCGCTTGATCATATCGATGACCGGCTTACCTTCATAATACTTAAGCGTAATACTCAGTTCAGGCTTGTTACTATTATCAGCAACAGCGTAGTCTGCAATGAAACCTTCATCTTTCAGCACTTTGGCAATAGACACCTTCTGCTTCGAGGAAGGCATGCTTACATCAACCTTTTTTGCCATCTGCCCGTTACGAATACGGGTCAGCATGTCAGCGATTGGGTCGTTCATACTCATGAGCTTATTCCTAAATCCTGATTACCAGCTGGCCTTGACCAGACCTGGAACATCACCACGCATGGCAGCTTCGCGAAGCTTGTTACGTGACAAACCAAATTTTCGATAATAACCGTGTGGGCGACCGGTCAGGTTGCAGCGGTTACGCTTACGAACCGTACTGGAATCACGCGGCAGTGAGTGAAACTGCTTGTAAGCCAGATCATATTCATCATCACTCAGGCTCGGATCCTTGAGTTTTGCCTTAAGCTCGGCACGCTTGTTTGCATACCTGGCAGCAAGCTTTGCACGTTTGAGCTCACGGTTAATCATCGATTTCTTTGCCATGCCAGTCTTATCCTCAGTTCTTGAACGGGAAGTTGAACGCTTTCAGCAGCGCACGACCTTCCTCGTCACTCTTGGCGGTGGTGGTAATTGTAATGTCCATACCGCGGATGGTATCGATTTTATCGTAATCGATTTCAGGGAACATAATCTGTTCCTTAACACCCATGCTGTAGTTACCACGGCCGTCAAAAGACTTGCCATTCAGACCACGGAAGTCTCGAATACGTGGAATCGCAACACTAATCAGGCGATCCAGGAATTCGTACATACGCTGGCTACGCAAGGTAACCTTGCAGCCAATCGGATAACCTTCACGGATCTTGAAGCCGGCAACAGACTTGCGTGCAACTGTTACGACAGGCTTCTGACCAGAGATCTGGGTCATGTCACTAACAGCGTGCTCCATGACCTTCTTGTCATCTATAGCTTCGCCGACACCCATATTGAGTGTAATTTTTTCGATATGTGGCACTTCCATCACGCTCTTGTAGCCGAATTGTTCCATCAGCTGCTTAACGATAGTGTCACGATACTGTTCTCGCAGTCTTGCCATGCTCTGCACCTGATTTACGCGTCAACAACTTCGTTGTTGGATTTGAAATAACGTACCTTGCGACCGTCATCGAGGACCTTAAAGCCAATACGATCAGCTTTACCGGTTGCAGGGTTGTACAGGCCAACATTAGAAGCATGCAGAGGCATTTCTTTCTCAATGATGCCACCAGCAATCCCTATCTGCGGGTTTGCTTTTGTGTGACGTTTGGCCATATTAATGTTCTCAACCAGAACACGGTTATCGTCCATAATGCGGATAACGTTACCGCGACGACCCTTGTCCTTACCAGTCAGAACTACGACTTCATCACCTTTCTTGATTCTATTCATAACTGAATCCCCAGGCTTAAAGCACTTCTGGCGCAAGAGAAATAATTTTCATAAATTTCTCACTACGCAGTTCACGAGTTACCGGGCCAAAGATACGAGTACCAATTGGCTGGTGAGCAGCATTCAGCAGCACAGCTGCATTGCCATCAAAACGGATCAAGGAACCATCCGGACGACGAACACCCTTTCTTGTACGAACGACAACGGCATTATAGACGTCACCCTTCTTAACCTTGCCGCGCGGAATCGCTTCCTTAACAGTGACTTTGATAATGTCACCAACACGGGCGTAACGACGATGTGAGCCGCCGAGAACCTTGATGCACATGAGACGACGTGCACCACTGTTATCAGCCACATCAAGCATTGTTTGCATCTGAATCATGGTCTTACTACCTTTTCGCCTTTACGCCTGATTCGCTTGTTCAACGACCTTGACCAGTGTCCAGTTCTTGCTTTTGGACATTGGCCGGCATTGAGCGATTGTTACGAGATCACCCTGACGGCATTCGTTGTTCTCATCGTGCGCATGCATCTTTGTAGAACGACGAATATATTTTTTATAAAGCGGATGCGGCACACGGCGCTCTACCAGCACTGTGATGCTTTTGTCCATCTTGTCGCTAACCACACGGCCGGTAACCATGCGTTGCAAGTTTTCCTGCTGTTCACTCATTACGCGGTACCTGCCTTCTGGTTCAACACAGTCTTGACGCGCGCAATATTGCGACGCACGTCTTTCAGCAGATGCGGTTTGGCCAGCTGACCAGTGCCTTTCTGCATGCGCAGATTGAACTGTTCACGTGCCAGTTCAAGCAGATCCTTGTTCAGATCTTCTACGCTCTTGTTTTTCAATTCACTTGCCTTCATCACATCACCGTCCGCGTCACAAAGCTTGTCTTAAGTGGAAGCTTGGCGGCAGCAAGGCGGAACGCTTCACGCGCCACATCTTCGGCAACACCTTCCATTTCATAAAGCATCCGACCTGGCTGAATCTGGGCAACCCAGTACTCAACATTACCCTTACCTTTACCCATACGTACTTCAAGCGGTTTCTTTGAAATCGGCTTGTCCGGGAAAACGCGGATCCAGATCTTGCCACCACGCTTGATGTAACGGGTCATAGCACGACGAGCCGCCTCAATCTGGCGCGCAGTAATGCGACCGCGATCATCGGCACGCAGACCAAAGTCACCAAAGCTGACCTTGTTACCGCTCTGCGCCAGGCCACGGTTGCGGCCTTTCATCTGCTTACGGAATTTTGTTCGTTTTGGCTGCAGCATCTATCAATACCCCTATTAGCTTGCCGCGGCCTTCTCAGGCGCTGCGACGACGGTGTCTTCACGACCACCAATCACTTCACCCTTGAAGATCCAGACTTTTACACCAATGATGCCGTAAGTCGTATTCGCTTCGGCAAAGCCATAGTCAATATCTGCGCGCAGGGTGTGCAACGGCACACGACCTTCGCGGTACCATTCGGTACGCGCAATTTCAGCACCGTTCAGACGGCCGGCAACATTGATACGAATACCCTGTGCGCCGAGACGCATGGTGTTTGTTACCGCGCGCTTCATGGCGCGACGAAACATAATACGGCGCTCAAGCTGCTGGGCAATATTTTCCGCTACCAGGTACGCATCCAGCTCAGGCTTGCGAATTTCTTCAATGCTGATGTGCACGGGCACACCCATCATCCTGGAAACTGTCTTGCGCAGAACGTCGATGTCCTCACCCTTCTTGCCGATAACAATACCGGGACGAGCAGTATGGATCGTAATGCGCGCGTTATTCGCGGGACGCTCAATCTGGACATTACTCACAGAGGCAGCTGACAGCTTCTTTTTCAAAAACTCGCGCACCTTCAAATCGATGTACAAGTACTTTGCATAATCTTTACTATCCGCATACCACTTCGACGTCCAGTCTTTGACGATGCCGAGGCGGATACCAATTGGATGTACTTTCTGACCCATTACAACCTCACTTCTCGTCTGAAACCGTCACAGTAATGTGACAGCTACGTTTCAGAATCTGGTTCGCACGACCACGTGCGCGAGCACGCCAGCGCTTCATTGTCTTACCTTCATCAACAAAAATTGTTGACACCTTCAGCTCGTCAATATCAGCACCTTCATTGTGTTCAGCATTGGAAATCGCTGACATCAGTACTTTTTTGACGATCTGCGCGGCCTTCTTCGGGCTAAAAGCCAGAATATCAATCGCGCCTTCTACGGACTTGCCGCGGATCTGGTCTGCAACGAGTCGGCACTTCTGCGCCGAAATACGTGCACCACTTAATTTTGCATTGACCTGCATGCTCGTAATCTCCTTACCTGGACTTCTTGTCAGCCACGTGACCCTTGAAGGTACGTGTGGCGGCAAATTCACCCAGCTTGTGACCAACCATGTTTTCAGTGACAAGCACCGGTACATGTTGACGACCGTTATGCACGGCAATTGTCAGGCCAAGCATTTCAGGCACGATCATGGAACGACGCGACCAGGTCTTGATTGGTCGCTTGTTGTTGGTCTCGACAGCCTCGTTTACCTTCTTCGTGAGATGAAGGTCTACAAATGGCCCTTTAGTAATGGAACGTGGCACGCTTCTATTCCTCTATTTTTACTTCGCGCTACGACGACGCACGATCATTTTGTCAGTGCGCTTGTTGCTACGCGTCTTGTAACCCTTGGTGGGTACACCCCAGGGTGTCACAGGGTGACGGCCACCGGAAGTACGGCCTTCACCACCACCATGCGGATGGTCTACCGGGTTCATCACCACACCGCGAACGGTTGGACGAACACCACGCCAGCGTGTTGCACCGGCCTTACCCAGCTTACGCAGGTTATGTTCTGACATACCGACTTCACCTATCGTGGCGCGGCAGTCAATGTGAATCTTGCGCATTTCGCCAGAACGCAAACGCAGGGTGGCGTAGATACCTTCCCTGGCGACCAGCTGTGCGGAGGTGCCGGCACTACGTGCCATCTGGGCACCCTTACCTGGCTTCATCTCAAGGCAGTGAACCGTACTACCAACCGGGATGTTACGCAGCGGCAGGCAATTACCCGCCTTGATTGGCGCATCGGCACCGGATACGAGTACCGCACCTGCTTTTATACCCTTGGGCGCGATAATGTAACGACGTTCACCGTCCGCATACAGTAACAGGGCAATGTGGGCAGTCCGGTTCGGGTCATATTCAATACGCTCTACCTTGGCATCGATACCATCCTTGTTGCGACGGAAATCGATAATGCGATAGTGCTGTTTATGACCACCACCACGGTGGCGCACAGTGATACGGCCATTGTTATTGCGGCCCGCATTCTTTGACTTCTTCTCAAGCAGAGGTGCATGAGGAGCACCCTTGTGCAGATCCGGCGTCTTAATCTGGACGACGAAGCGGCGACCCGCTGAGGTTGGTTTTGCCTTTACTACTGCCATTGCCGTAACCCTTATTTATCTCAGGCTGATACGAAATCGATGTCTTGACCCGGTTTCAGGCAAACAATAGCCTTCTTCCAGTTCGGACGCTTACCAGGGGTGCGCGTGTACTTCATCTTGCCGCGCACATTCATCGTTTTCACATCAGCAACTTCAACTTCAAACAGCTGTTCAACTGCACGCTTGATCTCACGCTTGGTGGCATCAACCGCTACCTTGAAAATAAACTGACCGGACTTGTCAGCGGCCAGCGTGCTCTTTTCAGAAATATGCGGAGCAAAGATTATATTCAGAAGACGTTCCTGATTCATGCCAGATTCTCCTCAATTTTCTTCAGTGCATCCACGGTCACCAGCACCTTCTCAAAGCGAACCAGGTCGAGCGGGTTCACACCGGAAACATCGATGACATCGATCTTCGGGATATTGCGTGCTGACAGGTATAGATTCTCGTCCATGGCTTCGGTGACAATCAGGGCATTATCAATACCCAGCTTGCTCAGTTTGTCTGCCATTTCCTTGGTCTTTGCGGCTTCGCTGTCAAACTTGTCGACAACCACGAGGCGTTCCTGGCGAAGCAATTCAGACAGGATTGACTTGATCGCGCCGCGGTACATCTTGCGGTTAACCTTCTGCGACCAGTCCTTCGGCACAGCGGCGAATGTCTTGCCACCAGTACGCCAAATCGGACCACGCGTGGTACCCGCACGGGCGCGGCCCGTACCTTTCTGCGCGAAAGGCTTGGCACCGCCGCCGCTGACTGCACTGCGGTTCTTGTGTGCACGGGTACCGGCCCGGCCACCTGCCTGATAGGCAGTGACGACCTGGTGTACGAGTGCTTCGTTAAAATCGCGGCCAAACACATCATCAGAGACGCTTATGCTCTTTGATGAAGCCTTGCCGGTTGCCGTTGTCAGTTTCAGATCCACAACTATGTCCTCAACTACGTGCCTTAACGGCAGGTATAACCATTACATTGCCGTTCTTGGCGCCT
The DNA here is from genome assembly GCF_032250955.1 of Sulfuriflexus sp. Lineage (NCBI taxonomy): Bacteria > Pseudomonadati > Pseudomonadota > Gammaproteobacteria > Chromatiales > Granulosicoccaceae > Sulfuriflexus > Sulfuriflexus sp. Next base: position 48,237 of record NZ_JAVVES010000015.1, read on the forward strand.
GGGACGGCACCCTTAATCAGCAACAGGTTGTTTTCAGCATCAACGCGAACAACTTCGAGAGTCTGTTGCGTTTTCCGTACGTTACCCATGTGCCCTGACATCTTCTTGCCCTTGAACACACGGCCAGGTGTCTGGTTTTGACCAATCGAACCGTTGGAGCGATGCGACAGTGAGTTGCCGTGCGTGGCATCCTGCATGTGGAAGTTATGACGCTTCACACCACCCTGGAAACCCTTACCGATACTGGTACCGGTAACATCCACTTTCTGGCCTTCTGCAAAGATGTCGACCTTGATCTCGCCACCGGCGGCAAAATCTTCACCTTCACCGTCTGCCAGACGGAATTCCCAGAGACCGCGACCGGCTTCAACACCTGCCTTGGCAAAATGACCTGCCAGGGCCCTGGTGACGCGTGAAGCACGACGTGCGCCGGTAGTTACCTGTACAGCGCGGTAACCATCGCGATCACCTGTCTTCATCTGCGTGATGCGGTTCGGGTCCACTTCAATTACTGTCACAGGAATTGAAGCACCCTCATCTGTAAAGATGCGTGTCATTCCAACCTTGCGACCAATTACACCGATAGTCATTACTTTTTCTCTCTCGGGCCTACAGCTCTCAATTCAGCTTGATTTGCACATCAACACCGGCAGCCAGATCCAGTTTCATCAAGGCATCTACAGTCTTGTCAGTCGGATCGACGATGTCCATCAGGCGCTTGTGGGTACGAATTTCATACTGGTCACGTGCGTCCTTATTGACATGCGGTGAAATCAACACAGTAAAACGTTCTTTCCGCGTAGGCAGTGGGATAGGACCACGAACCTGTGCGCCTGTGCGACGTGCAGTTTCTACGATTTCACGCGCAGACTGATCGATCAGACGATGATCAAAAGCCTTCAGGCGAATACGTATACGTTGGTTTTCTACAGCTGCCTTAGCCATTTAACTTTACTCGATAATCTTGGCGACGACGCCGGCACCAACGGTGCGGCCACCTTCGCGAATTGCAAAACGAAGACCTTCTTCCATCGCAATCGGGGCGATCAGGGTTACGGTCATCTTGACGTTATCACCCGGCATCACCATCTCGATACCTTCCGGCAGGTCACAAGCCCCTGTCACGTCGGTAGTACGGAAATAGAACTGCGGACGGTAACCGTTAAAGAA